>NZ_JBBDNQ010000018.1:0-19304 GCF_040877505.1 Pseudohongiella sp. | reverse complement strand
TACATTTTTCCCGGGTCTCTAAAGCAGAGGCGGCATTTTAGGGGAATTAGTCCGGTAGTGCAATCATTTCGCAGAGTTTTTCTGTGATACTGGCGTTCGCGCTCGTTGCCTGTAATGCCGCAACAATTTCCTGAATAAAATCAGAGCCTTCATCGCCCGCCATAACAATTGAGTAGAGGTTCTGTGCCCGGCTTTCTGTTTGCATCCGGACGGCCATGCCAAGACCCTCGATCTGGTCGTACACATTGCGAGCGTTGCGTTGCTCGGCAAACAGCCCCAGCGATACAGCATCGTCAAGGTCACCGCCGACCACCAGATATGAATCAATATCCAGGTTTGCACTGACAATGTCCTCCCGTACCGATGCCAACCATGCCGATCCCTGCAAACCCGCATCCGGCGGCGGCACATAAACCCGGTACATTGGCAGTATGGACTGCTGATCCACTGCCACACGCCATGTCTGATCCGGCAAATGCACCGCGGCAAACGCTTGCAGCTCGGCTTCGGAAGCAAAAGGCCCCAGAGCTACACAAAGCTCAGGGGCCTGTTCCGCAAGCAGCACGGGGGAATGATCAAGCTCGCCCAGCAGCACCAGAGAATCACCGACCCGGGCCTGGGCGGCGCTACCCGCGGGCAACGGTAACGGGCGCAACACGCTCCACAGCGCATACAATACATTCAACATCAGCAGCGCCAGCAGCAGTGTGCGCATTAACTGCGCCCCTTGTCCGCCACCGGTCGCAGTGACGGCAGCATCTCACCACCAGAAATGGTTACCCTGCCCTCCGCTGTATCAAGCAGCAGGCACCCCGACAGGTCAACACCTGCAGCGACACCGACACGGCCATGATTCCCGGCCCGGATCTCGACCTGTTGCCCGGCGTAGGCATCAAGACGCATCCACTCATCCCTGAACGGCTCAAACCCGTGCACCTGAAACTCCGTCAGGGCCGACACCAGTTCATTGACCAAAGCCGCAGCAAGAAGATTCCTGTCAATGACACCGTCGGAGACCGCCCCCAGATCGCTGTATGGCTGGTCAATGGCGGCGCCTGCACCAGCAGGCATCTGCGCATTCACGCCAATACCTATAACCACCCGGCAAGGACCGCTGACATCACCGCTTATTTCGATCAGAATTCCGGCCAGCTTGCGCCCCTGAAACAAAACGTCATTGGGCCACTTTACCCTGAAGCCGTCACCGGCCACCGGCTGCAGGGCTCTGACTACAACCAGGGCGCAGACAAGACTAAGCCCTTCCAGCGCAGCCACCCCACTTTGAAACGGCCATAACAAAGACATATATATGTTGCGACCAAACGGACTGACCCAGTTTCGCCCCCGACGCCCGCGCCCCTGAGCCTGGTGCTCGGCAAGCACAAGAAAGCACTGTTCGCCCAGCACTGCTTTGCGCGAGGCCTCGGCATTGGTAGAGTCAATCGAGAAATGGAGACCAAAGCGCTGCGATAAGTGTTGCGCAGCAGGGTCCAGACCGGCTTCAATCAGGGACCTATCGAGCAGCCTGATACCGCCCTCTATCCGATAGCCCCGACCCGGCAACGCCTCAACATCGACACCCATGACCCGCAACGCCTCAATCTGTTTCCAGATGCCGGCGCGACTGAGCCCCAGCGCGTCACCCAGTGCGCGACCCGAATGAGTCTTCCCATCGGCAAGCAATGACATTAATGGCTGCAGGGTCATATCAGCGGGCTGCGCCGATACGCATCCAGGTCAGAAACATCTCTTCCCATACCTGATCACCCCACCTGACTTCCTGCATCGGATCCGGGTTTATCGGATTGAAGCGGGAGTTATCAAACGCCCCTTCGGCCACGATTTCGGTACCGGCAGGCAAAAACACAGGTTCGCGCAAACGGTAGACCATCTGCCAGTTATGCTGAAAGTTCGGTATCGACAACAGCTTCTCCTCACCGCCGTCGGGGAATATTGCCTTAAACCGGATATGTTTGCCGCGATAATGCATGTGCGGTGCAAAACTGTACAGAAAGCTGTCCTCAAGGATCCGGGTCGAGGCGGTCACCGGATACTCTCTTACACCTGGCGGTATGACAAATTCGCCGTTCATCAACGCGGTTCGCTCGAGCACGTGATCGGGCGGAGAATCGTGGAAATACAGCCCCAGCCGCGATCGATCGGTCAACTCGCGCCCGATGGTCGTGTAATGAAACTGGATCATGAAGCGCATATCGCGTTCGAGCAGGATGCCGGTATCCGGGTCCAGCTCAATATGGCCGCGACCAGGCGCATAGCCACCAAAATTGGTCCGACTGCCACCGCCACCCGCATTTTGTCGTTGCTGACGGGCGTCCTGCGTATAAACAATGACGTGATGCAAAACGGATTTTTCGTCCACATCAAACGCATATGCGGAAACCCATTTATCCTCTGTCAGACCAATTTCCAGCGGCACAAAAACATAGTCCAGAATGCCCGATGCCGGCACCTCATGCGCCGGGAAGTCGATCACCAGATCTGGCTCCCCCAACTCCCAGTCGGACTCACGCCTGTCAATCCTGGCCAGCGGATCTTCGGCATCGCTGTTTCGCGTGGCGCCTGTTTCGATCCAGCGCATCAGAATCCGCATTTCCTCGTCGCTGATGTGATGCACATCCTCAAACCGGCTCGCGTAGTCGTAATCTATCTGTCCCGGCGGCATTCGGCGCGTCAACAGGGTTTCACGGATCATGCTGCTCCAGCCTTGCACCATGCGATGCCCGTCCATGACCCAGGGCGCCACACCCTGGTCACGGTGACAATCCACGCAGCGTTCGATAAGAATGGGGGCCACATCCTCTTCGTACGAAACATCCTGCTCCGCCAGGGCATCAAGCTGATCGAGCACCAGCGGCGCCCCTTCCGACGGAGACGGATTATCAATAAATGGCTCTCCACGCAGCACCGAATGGACCACATAGTGCAAATGCGAGCTCATGCCCGGCAGGTTCGCAGCCAGCGCCTGTTGCATCGGATCGCCCTGATACAGACCAACCCCACCGCGGTAGAGAATATCGCCACGAGCCGGATTGATGACCAGCACCTCTCCGCTGCGGGTAAACTCGAGCGCGTCACTGACCAGCTGCGACGAGTCCAGCAGAAGAGGTGTATCGGTATTCATGCTGCGCGCAAGCTCTGCCAGATCAGCGCGGGTTTTACCACTGTCCGGTACCAGAACCATGAAACGCACAGGTGAGTTAGCAAACCGTTGATGTAGAGACACTATTTCGGGAAGTCCCGCCGTACTCGCGGCACAATCGGGACTATAGACAAACACGACAACGGCGCGCTGATCCGCATAGCGGCTCAACTGATGGAAACGACCTTGATGGTCAATAAGAGCAAAATCCGGCGCCAGGTTTGTCGCGGCAGACACACCTGCAAACCAGATCAAGCCTGCAAGCAGGACCAGGGTTTTTATCATCTGACCTATATTCCGAGATTGCCGTGTCGATTGAGACGTGATTCGACCAGCGATTATAGTCAATCATCCAGTCCAGACTATGAAACAGAGAAATAACATTGCAACTATTTGTAACGCTCGCTCGGTCAAGATCCCGAAAAAAAAGGGCCGGCCCGGAGGCCGACCCTTTTTAAATGACGCTTACTGAGCGTTGGATGCAGCCGCCTTGTCTTTGCGCAGTTTGCTGACCACTGAAGCAGCCTCCAGCATCACCAGCACGCTGACCACCAGTACGATAAAGTCCAGCGTGACAAGCAGGTAATTACCAGCCTGATAGAAATCCACCAGCTGAATCAATCCTGCCAGGAATGATGTAATCAGCACAAAAATCATGGGCACCAGCGTATAGATTGCCGGCCTGCCCATCTTCATCAGCATTACCGTGATCACCAACAGCGTGAGACTGGCCAGAATCTGGTTGGTCGCACCAAACAACGGCCAGATGACCATGCCGCCAGCGCCGGAAGCACCACCGGCACCAAAGGCCAGCAGCAGACAGGCTCCAACAGCGATCAGGGTTGCAGGCACGCCCTTGTTGAACAGGTTGATTTTGTAGATATCGCCCCATTCCTGAATGATATAACGCTGCAGACGCACACCGGAATCCATGGTGGTGCCGGCAAACAGGGCGACCATGGTGGCCAGCAATACCTGAGAGAAACTTTCCGACAGCCCCCAGGACGAGGAGATCAACACCGCGCCACCGGCGATAAACGCAGGCGCACCACCGTCCGAGAAGTTTGCATACAGGGTATGCCATTGCTCAGGACTGGCAGCATAAGCCACCGAGCACACTGCAACAATCGTGATCAGCGCCAGCGAACCTTCACCAATGGCACCCAGATAACCTACAAATCTCGCGTCGGTCTCCTTGTTCAACTGCTTGGAACTGGTACCCGAGGCAACGATGCCGTGGAAACCCGAAATGGCACCACACGCGATGGTGACAAACAGTAACGGGAAGATGCTCGGAGTGCCCGCTGCCACCTGGGTATTGAACATGGGCGCAGTCATTTCCGGCATGGTCAGGAATACCGCGCCGTACAACAGAATCAGACCCACGATCAGCTGCATGCCATTAATGAAGTCACGCGGCTGCAGCAACATCCACACCGGCAGCATCGACGCTATGGCGGCATAGATGAACAGGATAATGATCCAGTTGGCATTGGCAGTCAGACCAAACATGGTCTCAGGCAGGGTCAGCTCAATGAATGTACCTGCCCAGATCGACAGGTAAAGAGCAATGACCCCGAGAATTGTCAACAATAACAGGCTGTAATTACGACGCAGCAATTGTCCGATGATCAGTGCCACGACAATAGCCGACCAGGCCGGGAATACCGATCCAGGTGTGCCCACAAAGCCACCCGCAATCACCACGGCGAATACCGCATTAACCATCAGCAACAACAGGAAGATGACAATCAGGAACAGTGACCGCGTGCGCTTGCCGATAACATTTTCCGACAATGCACCGATAGATTTGCCCTTATTGCGGGTACTGGCCCACAGAGCACCCATGTCGTGCACACCAGCGAAGAAAATGGTACCGAAGGTGACCCACAGCAGGGCGGGCACCCAGCCCCAGTACACGGCAATCGCAGGCCCGACGATGGGCGCGGCACCGGCCACGGAGGTAAAGTGATGCCCCCACAAGACATACTTGTTGGTCGGGACATAATCAACGCCGTCATTAAACTCATGCGCCGGAGTTTTGAAATCAGGGTCAAGCCGGTATATCTTTTCAGCAATGAATCTGGAATAGACGAACCAGCCGAAAGACAGCCCCGCCAGACCAAACAGAATAATCATGATGCCGCTCATACAAAAACTCCCGCATTATTATTATCAAAAAACAGGTATCAAAAACAGGTATCAAAAACTGGCTTCAACAACCGGCTCCTGGCATCGGGCCTGAGTGACCCGGTGGCTTGCCCGCACGGTTACCCGGTAATCTGGCGCTGTGAATTGCAGACAGCGCCGCATCATAACAAGTTCACAACAACCAAGACAACGAGAAGGGGCGAAAGCAGCGCCCCTGCAACGTTTTGTCACAAGCCGCCGCGCAGATGGGTCATCCCGCCCGGCCAGAGTCGTCTGACGGCGTGAAATATCTATCGAAAAGCCCTTGCATCAGCCACAGTACCCCCAGCGACAGGGCCAGCAATGCGCCCCACTGCAGCAGCCCCGCAAAGAAATAGCGATCCAGGGCGGGCAGACTCAGGTCATACGCCATGAATCCGACAAACCGCTCCGCCATCCAGTGCCATGCCCAATGGGCAACAAGTGCCGACAACAGGATCACGCCAATACGCTCCGGCAATGCATATTTGAAGAGCAGGTGGATGACCGGCACCATCAGCACCAGCACCAGTATCTGGCCAAACTCAACACCCAGATTGAATGCCAGCAGCGACATGACCAGGTGCGAGCCGGCAAACTGCATACTTTCAGTCAGCAGGAATGAGAAACCAAAACCGTGTACCAGGCCGAAACAGAAGGTCACCATCCACCGATGGCGCTGTTTCACACCCACGATGTTCTCCAGCGCCATATAAACAATGGACAGAGCAATCAATGTTTCAATCAACGATGGAAACCAGATGGCGGATGGCACCCAGCCCAGCGCAGACGCTATCAGCGTGATCGAGTGCGCGATGGTGAATGAGGTGACGACCGGGATCAGCGCGCCTACGCGGCGCAGCGGGATCAGCAGGCAGAACAGAAACAACAGATGGTCTGCGCCTTCCAGGATGTGGTCGAAACCAAGCGCAATAAAGTTGAAAACAGCCTGGTACCAGCGCGGGTCCAGATAAACACGCCCAGGATTACCAATATAACTGAAGGTGCGCTCACTGCCATCGTCAACGATATAGCGCAACACGGTTGTCGTTTCCAGCCCTAACCCGCCCAGGCGCGCGTCAATGGAAAAGCGCGACGAAACAGAGTCAACCGGATAGGACGCCAGCACATCCAGGAAGCCCTGCCGATAATAAAGGTCGACGTCATCCGCCAACGGCGCACTGCGTACATTTGCCAATGCGGATTCATAGTCAACGAAGGCGCGACTGGATGGCAGGGAGACTCTCACTGCATCAATACGTGGGTTGTCCAGTAAACGATCGCCCTCGAACATCTGTATGGACTGCAGAATGCGGTTGCCTGCGATCTCTTCCAGATCATCGCGCGCCTCAGAGAAGATCAGATACCCGACCGATCCGCGCAGCGGCAACCCGGCTTCACCCACTGAGTCCATCGGGATTCGCATCAGCAGATTTAACCGACCGGGCTCAGCCTTGACGAAACCCTGCACGGCCACCCGGGACGGGATCTCATCGGCAAACGCCCGCGGCACACCGGTTGCGAGCAGGCACAGTAACAATGCCAGGCTATATTTGATGGCGCCAAGCGCCCTGGTTTTGGTCTTTTTGTTATTCGACATAACTTCCTCAACAATGTCCTTAAAAACGTCCTCAACAACGTCCAACGCAGGACACCACCCTCCTCCGCATGCGACGACGGGTCGCCAGCACCCGCCAAATTGTAAGCCGGGTGAGTATACTGAGCATAGAGAACTGAGTATACTTCTGGTTCGACAGATCAATATGCTCGGCATGAAACGACCCTGGAGGGAGTATAATGACAAAAAAAACGAAGATAGCAGTAGGCGCAAGTCTTGCGCTGGCCGTAGCAGCAATGGGCGCTGGACAGTCCATGTTGCAGGAACCCGTGGCAGCACAGGCCGGCTCGATGGTCAGCGCACCGAGCTTTGTGGTTGATCCATATTGGCCAAAACCTCTTCCCAATCAATGGATTATAGGCCGCACTATCGGCATAGACATTGATGATCGGGACCATGTATTCATTGTTCACCGGGATCAGGACGCCATGTTTGGTGGCGCAACTGAAATCGGCCTGAAAATGGGCGTCAGCGACTGCTGCACGCCAGCACCACCAATTCTTGAATTCGATCCCGAAGGCAACCTGGTGAACGCCTGGGGCGGCCCGGGCGACGACTTCACCTGGCCAGCATCCAACCACGGTCTGGCAGTAGCGCCCAACGGTAACGTCTGGATCGGCGGCAACGGCGGCGGAGACTCCCATGTACTGGTATTCACCGGCGACGGACAGTTTGTTGCACAATACGGCATGCCCGGCCAGGAAGTGGACAGCAACAGCATGACCCACTTCGGCCAGGTGGCTGATATAGAAATTGATGGCAACACCAACGAAGCGTATATCGCAGACGGCTATCGCAACAAGCGGGTCGCCGTTCTTGACGCAAGCACCGGTGCATTCAAGCGCTACTGGGGCGCCTATGGCAACCGTCCTGAGGACGTGCGCGTAGACTATACGCCCGGCGAACCCCTGCCACAGCAATTCCGCGGCCCCGTGCATTGCGCAGTGCCTTCAGATGACGGGCTGCTTTATGTCTGTGACCGTGGCTCTGACCGAATCCAGGTTTTCCGTCCTGACGGCACCTTTGTTCGCGAAGCAGTGATCGCGCCGGACACCCTCGCTCAAGGCTCAACCTGGGATATTTCGTTCTCCAATGATGCCGAGCAGAAGTATATCTACCTGGCTGACGGGCAGAACTTCAAGATTTACGTGATTGACCGTGAATCCATGGAAGTCCTGACCAGCTTTGGTGGCGGCGGACGCCAGCCCGGCCAATTCTATGCGCCACACAGCATAGCGTCTGACTCCAACAACAACATCTACACCACGGAAACCTATGAAGGCAAGCGTGTGCAGAAGTTTGTTTACCAGGGCATGCGTGATACCGAGCGCGGTGCCCACACGGGTGTACCATGGCCGTCAGACCGCCTGTAAGCTACCCGCGATCCGTCGCAAGTAGCCGGAACAGGTAATACCAAAAGGGGCTGCCGCACTGAAAAGTGCAGCGGCCCTTTTAGTTTGAGATTGTTCTATTTGAGATTGCAGCACGATAACAACAAAGGGAGTAGTATTTTGAAGTCACGTCACCTTGTAATTGCAGCCTTTGCCGGCTTTATGCTGAGTATCCAGCCATCACTGGCCGGAGAGAAGATTGAATTGGATTATCAGTACACCGGGGACCCGGGGGTTGGGCTGAACAGCATGATCGGCGGACCGCTGACTGTCAGTGCATTTGTCGATCAGCGCGATATCACTGACAAAAATCATATAAACCGGACAAACCATGAAGCAGTCAGCCTGGAGCCTGCACCAACCGAACTGATCCGGCAGACCTTTGTGCAAGCCTTCGACTCTGCCGGCGCAACCCTCGCCGACGGCGAGGCACCACTGACCCTGAGCGGCAAATTGCTTGAAATGGAAATCGAGGAAGGAGCCGATGGCGTAGCAGTTCTGATCCGCTGTGAGCTGACCCTTAACAATCAGGGCCGCAATGCCTGGCAAAGCGTTGTCTTCAGTCGGGTGGTGGTTGCAGGTGATGATGTGGCCGCCGCCATCTCCCAGAGTCTGGATCGGCTGGTTTCCGAGCTCTTCCTGGATGATTATTTCCTGATGGAACTTGGCATATTCTGATGCCGCTGCCTGGTACACGGGCCTGGGGCTGACTCACCTCTCCAGGCCCGCTAGTGCGTCCGATAGCTGTCAGCCGTAGGCCATTTCCAGCAATTCCATCACACTTTGCACCTGCAAAGACCAATATATGATGCCGGAAATAATAATTGCGACCGAGCTGGCCGCGGCAATTTTCTGAATCAGGGTCAACGGTTTTTTCTCAGTCATGATACAAATCCTGTTCCGGTAAACGTTGTGCTCAGGAGAATCCTATCCAGCGGCCGGTCGCGGCCACACTGAACCAGGTCAGAATTGACGCAACCGCCACCAGCTTGAGCAGCCAGGGCTGAATGTCCGCGTGACTGCCCCGCAACAGCGGCCGCTTGATGGCGAACACGAATATGATGCCAACCAGCAGCGCTGACATCTTGGCCCAGAAGAAATCATTGTAGTACATGCGTTGCGCCACCGCGGCCGCCATGAAAATGCCCGTTGCAAGGATAAAGGCAAGGGAAATTCGAAACCATTTATGAGCCTGGTCCGCCACAACTTCCGATGGCACATCCTTCATGATAACGCCCAGCAGCCGCAGGTCTGTGACCAGCACCGAGCCGCCGAGAACAGCCAGAGACATCAAATGGACAGACTGGCCAAAAGTGGCGTAAACGCCCCCATAGGTTTTGCCGATATAACCCAGAAATGACGTTTCGGCCCACTCAAAAAAAGGTAATAGCTCCATTGGGAACTCCTGTTGGTCTTCTTAGTCAGCGCGGGGCCGACAACATTCATGCTTCGAAATCGTTAATCAGTCCGCTACACAACCGGCAGCGGCACCCAGCCAGGCAGGCAACTCGCGGTAGCAGTGGAACCAGTCATAGGCAATAAGACGCCCGGTAGTAACCACACCCGCCCAAAGCGCCAGTGAAAGGGCTGCACTGATTCTGAGGTGGCGTGGCGCCCTGGGCTCAAATTCCCAACTGGACGCCGATGCTTGCAGGCGCTTATGGAAGATCACCGCATTTACAAACGCAACCAGCAGCAAAACCATCTTGATTCTGAACCAGATACTTTGAATGGTGTAAGTAGGTTTGGCATAGAACAATAACAGGCCGGTGATAAACATGATGGCGAAGCCAATCATCATCGGTATATTCAGGCGGTCGGAAATCTTGACCGCTGATACACCAGGCATCGCCAGCCCCAACATACGCAAATCAATGAAAACCAGCATGCCCAGGCACAACATGATGGTGATGACATGCGTGGCCTCGATCCAGTTGTACATATAGAAGGATTCTTCTATCGCTCGACTGCCGCCGGTGGCATAGAGCCACTCGGCAAATTGCAGTAACAATTCATTTATCACGCTGTTGACCTCCCCCAGTCATGCTTGCTGGCACTCTTTTGCCATGTGGGTCCTGCTATTTAGCTGCCGTTTGTCAGTATATTTGCCGACAGACACTGTATATTGAGCCTGATCAACAATTATTGATGCCAACCAGCCCGAAGAATGCGGCGAAGAATAGCCCAGGTGACGCGGCAAATCCACCCCCGGAACTCTGTTTGACGGCGCGAAAGAGTAGCACAGAAACTGCCGCGCCGGCCTTCCGTCCATCGCGTAAAATCGTACACTCGTATGTTGCACGAGGCAGAACAATGGACACGGCCCCCTGATCGGCGTTCTAATTGCACCATACAAACGCCCCACCCATGCAATTCGTGAGACCTCCATGTACGAGACACGCCCCGACGCAGCTGACCTGCAGACGTTGAAACAGCGCATTGTTGACAGCGGCGTGCTTGGCCGCTCTCCTGTCTACGTCAAACTACTGGATTATCTGCTCAGCTGCGCCGAAGAAGGTCGGCAACCCAAGGAGTTTGAAATCGCGGTTGATGTGCTTGATCGGGACAGCAGTTTTGATGTCACCCGCGATTCGGTCGTCAGAGTGTACATACACCAGTTGCGCAAGCGCCTGGAGAAGTACTACGCCCGTATCGAGCCCGATGCAGACTACCGCATTGTCATCCCCAAGGGTCAATACATCATCACCCTCGAGGCAAAGCGGCAGGACACCCCGCCGGCCACGCCGGAGGACTCAACGCGTCGCACGCCGCGCAGATACGTGCTGCCATTGACGGCTCTGGTACTGCTCCTGTTAATCGGCAATGTCTGGCAATGGTGGCATGCGGCAAGGCCGGCTGCCCTGGATCAGATCAGTGAAACGCTGACACACCCGATGTGGCAGCAGTTGGTCGACGATGAGTTGCCCATACTGCTGGTGATGGGAGACTACTACATTTTTGGTGAACTGGATGAGGACGGCCGGGTCAACCGTATGGTTCGCGACTTCTTTATCAACTCCAGCGAGGACCTGAGCAGTCTTTTCATGCAGGACAGCACTTTGCAGGATTATTTCCGGGACCTGGACATGAGCTACATGCCAGAAGGCAGCGCCGACGCCATGCTGCAGATAGCACCGATTCTGCGAGCGAGCGGCAAACGTGTGCGCGTCACCATGATGTCACGCCTGAAAACGTCGGATTTGCGTGACAATCACATTGTCTATATCGGGTATATCAGTGCACTGGACAAGCTCAACAATCTGTACTTTCAGACCTCCGGACTGTTGCCCGGCCGCACCTTCGACGAGCTTTACGTCAAGCAGAGTCAGCAGCTCTTCACCAGCACGGCCGGATTACCGCAGCAGGGCCAGCCGTTTCGCGATCTAGCGCTGCTTGCGACCTGGCCGGGCGCCAACCAGAACCAGTTTGTGCTGATCACGGGTACCCGTGATGCAGGTTTGATGCATGCCGCCCACGTCGCGGCCAGCCTGGATCAACTGCAAACGCTCGACAATGCCGATACTGTCAATCCTGTGACCAGTGCGATCAGCCACGAAGCCTTGTTCGAGGTCTACGGTATTGACCGGATGAATTTTGAGGCCAACCTGCTCTACCACCAGCCGCTTGACCCCGCTCTGATCTGGGCGAGCAGCCAGTAGGACAACCCGAAAATCGGACAGGCGCTCCACCCTTAAGGTTTGAGTTAGCCGCAGAGGTGGTTTATGCTGATTGTCCGAACAGTTATTTAGAGGGAGTGCATGTCACCCATGTCCAATAATAATACGACCCAGATCAATTCTTTTTACCGCAATCCGATAAAGACGGCAGCCTTGACGCTGGCCGTAGCCCTGGGCTCCATATCCATGGCCGCTTGCGCCCAGAGTGTCGACTACAGCGACCCCGACATGGCACCGGTCAATGATCTGCCCAATCCATACACCACGGTAGAAGGTTACCTGAAGATGCCGGCCGGCCGAACCTGGGGTTCCACCAGCGCCGTGCACGTCGATATTGATGGCACCAGCATATGGGTAGCTGAGCGCTGCAGCGCAAACGTGGGCGCCTGTGTTACCAACAGCGACCTGGACCCGGTCATGAAGTTTGATGCTGATGGCAACATGGTCACCAGTTTTGGCGCCGGCCTGATCACCTGGCCGCATGGTATCGAAGTCGACCACGACGGTAATGTGTGGGTGACCGATGCTCGCGATAATCGTGGTGACGGGGTCGATGACTCAGAGGTTTATGGCCACCAGGTACACAAGTTCAGCCCTGATGGTCGTCACCTGATGACGCTGGGCATGCCCGGCGGCGCCAGAGACCCGGGTTATCTGTTCCAGCCTAACGCTGTTCTGGTCGCGCCTGACGGGCACATTTTTGTGGCTGAAGGCCACTCCAATGCAGAAGGCTCGACCGCCCGCATCCTCAAATTCAGCCCTAGCGGCGACATGGTCATGACCTGGGGATCTTATGGTACGGGTCCTGAAGAGTTCATGCAGCCACACGCGCTGGCCATGGACTCGCAGGGCCGTCTGTTTATTTCCGACCGCAGCAATAACCGCATCCAGATTTACACTCAGGACGGTGAGTTGCTGGACACCTGGTATCAGTTCAGCCGCAACAGCGGTCTGTTCATTGATGAGAATGATGTGCTGTACGCCGCTGACTCCGAATCCGGCTCAGTTGCGCCGCAATGGGGTCACTGGACACGCGGCATTCGCGTGGGCAGTGCCAGAACTGGTGAAGTTCACTACCTCATCCCGGACCCTCAGCCAGATTGCCGCGGCACCTGCACAGCGGAAGGCGTAACCGTCGACAGCAATGGCATTATTTATGGCGCAGAAGTGGGTCCTGTTGGTGGTATCAAGCGGTATGTCAGAGAATAAAACCTGACAACACGCTGGTCATAAAAAAAAGGGCTACGTCATGTAGCCCTTTTTTTATGCTTCCCGTCCTGATGAGATTAATTGGCAGCAACACCTCCGCCCATTCTCTCTCTCAACTGGTCAAGCACCGCCGGGTCGGCAGCTTTCCAGTACACCTGACCAAAGAACATCTCGTCCCAGCTTTGTTGGCCCCAGGGTACCTGTCGGTCAGGGTCCGGGTTGGCCGGGTTCTGCACAGAGTTATCAAATACGCCTGTCACTACAACCTTTGTGCCAGCGGGCACAAATTTGGGCTCAGTAAGCTTGTATTCTACCTGCCAGTCATAGTTATAGCGCGCGATATTCAACAACGTTTCCACGCTGCCATCAGGATATTGAGCTTCAAACACCATGCTTTTACCACGGAAGTGCATGTGCGGATGGAACCCGGTCAGGTAAGCGTCATATCCAACCGTGACACTCTTTACCTGTGCAAAGTTCGGGTCGTTCGGCGGTATGTCAGTCCATTCGTTGGGGAAGATACAGGCGCACTCGCCCAGCTTTCGCTGCGATGGCACCTCATCTTCATCGTAGAACCACAAACCAATCTGACCTTCATCCACCGTGGCGCGACCGGTCGTTGTGTAATGCATGTTCAGCGCCAGTGTTGTCCCTGCTTTTAACAAGCCACCCGTATCAGGGTCTTCGATGTAGGGCTCGGCACCGGGTATGTACGGCGTGATATACGGCGCATCAGGGTGCGAGAAAGAACCGATCAGTCCTGGTCTGGGCCGTTGTCCCGGCTCGATCAGGGCATTCAGGGTGTGATGGAGCACCGTTCTGTCACTGGGAATATACTGACTGGCTTTTAACCATCGATCCTCAGTCAGGCCAGGAATCGGCACCACTACATCTATATACTCAAGTACGCCAGTGGCAGGAATCTCCTGCGCCGGAATCGGGATGATCAAATCAGGTTCACCAAACGCCCACTCGGTTTCGGGCCATTCAATCTGAGCCAGCGGATCTGCGCTTCCATCTTTGGGCGAACCCTGAGCAATCCAGTGCAGCAGTTTTTGCTGGTCCTCGAATGGAACGTTGTAACTGTTCGAGAAATCCCCCACGTGAGGATCGATCTGTGCCGGCGGCATACGCTTGGTCATCAGTACTTCACGGATCATGGGTGACCAGCCCTGTGCCATGGCATGGCTATCCAGAGCAAACGGTGCAATACCACCGTCACGGTGACAGTCAGCGCAGTGCTGGACAAAAATCGGCGCAATATCGTTGACGTAGGATACGCCCTGCGCCATGTTGCGGTCACGGGCGGGGTAGCTGATGTCACTGCCCTGCGCCGGTAGCACGATACCGTCGGGCATTTCACCGCCGACCGTAGCCGCCAGGGCTGATTCGAGCTCTGCGCCGGCAGGTCCGCGATACATGACTTCGAAAGCCGAGGGATCAAACAACAGGACTTCCCCTGACTTCTCGATGCCAAGCGCCTCTGAGATCAGCTGGGTGTCATCAATCAACGCCGGAATGTCCTGCAACTCGCGGAGCTCCTGCGATACTGAGTCGCGGGATTGCCCTAACGGGTTGATGGTCATGAACACAATGCCGCGGGATTCGTACTGAGCACGTAATGCAGCCAGCCGGGCGATAGACGACCGACTGGCTGCGTCGCCATTTACCTGTACAAACAGGGCAACGGCCTTGTTGTTATCGTACCAGCTCATATTGTGGTAGGTGCCGTCCTGGTCAAGCAGGGCAAAATCTCCCACTCGTTCTGACGCCTGCAGGGCAAATGAGGATATCAGAACCGAAGCCCCTATCGTGACAGACAGCAGGGACTTTAGCGTCAGGCGCCGTCCCGCCTTAATAACTGAACAGTGAATCATCTTGCTCTCCTGTGGCGCTGTTACATTCTTGTTGTCGATCAACTTTTTGTTGAGTTTTTTGAACGCGTTCGTGTTTGAGCATGCTCACAATTCTACAATAGCATCTGATAGTTTAAACGAAAAGTTAATTATCCCTCGCAAAAGCCCAATCGACATTGTGAAGCGATCAACGGCTACTTGTTGACCAAAATCACAAAAAAGTTGTGACAACGGCCATAAGAGAAACTCCGAAAAATCCTATCCTATTGTTTTTAATTAACTATTTTTGTGGCACATGCTTTGCATTATCTGGATACGTCGATACCACGCTCTGACTGATCGATATCGACATCCATCATTCGTTGACACGTTATTACAGGGACCGGAAAAAATGATAACCATAAAAGCAGCTTCAATCTGCCTGATATTGGCATTCTCAATCAGCATGGCATGTGCTGACACAGAAGTAACACGGGAACATGCCTTCCAGGGGCACGATATTGGATCCTTGCGACTCGACATCAGTGTCGGCACAGTACGAGTGGAGCCATCAGATTCGGATGACATAGAGGTGTCATTGACAATATCCGCTGATGACGATCGCTGGTTTCGACGCACACCGGATGTTGACAACATGGATCTACGCAGCACTCAGCAGGGAGACAGGCTTCGTTTGAGCTTCAAGGAAAAGAATGTCAATACTGAATGGCTGGTCAAGGTACCAAACCTGGATCAGGTGGACATTGAGCTCGGAGTCGGGACTGTTGAGGTATTCATGGCCACATTTGGCATGTACGTCGATGTCGGTGTTGGCACCATCGATCTGCAGGCCAGCGCGTCTGAAATCGACACCGTGGACCTGTCTGTCGGCGTGGGGGATACTCAGGTTTACGGCGGCGAACAGACAGAAAACCAAAGAGCCATGGTAAGCAGTGAAACCTCGGCTCTGGGCAAGGGTGTACATGCGATAAAAGCCAGGGCTGGCGTAGGTGATGTGACCGCAAAATTGTTATGACATATCATTTATTTACTATGATACCTGCCACCTTTATAGACGTATTTCAGCGCCGTGACTGGGCACGGCGCACCACTTGTGTTCATGTAACCGACGCACAAAGATAAAGCAGGCCGATTTGGCCGCTCATATATAGAACATATATCCCAGATAACTCTCCGCCCGACCTCCTCTTCGCACCAGAATGCGGCAATAACCACAATATTGCCGCACTGTTCTGGAACTTTTTGTTTTCCAGGAAGCAAATTCTGCTTGGCACAACTGTTGCAGAACATATGTTCGGAAACCAAAATAAAACACTATCAGGAGGTTATATGCAACACGCCAAACGCAGGCCATTGTCGCTTTTCGTGGCCAGCATTATCGCTGGTCTGTCGATAACGGCAACTGACAATCTGGCTGCTCAAGACAATACAGAGGAATCTGTACTGGAAGAAGTCATCGTAACAGGCGCTCGAGGGCGACCCAGAACAGTATCCGATTCTCCTGTCCCGATAGATGTGTTCGATGCCGAAACCATTGAGTCGGTCTCCTTTACCGACACCAACGACGTACTCAAAACGCTTGTTCCATCATACAATGTTTCGCGCAATCCGATCAGCGACGGCAGTACATTTATAAGGCCAGCATCACTTCGCGGCATGCCAACTGATAAAACGCTGGTACTGGTGAACTCAAAGCGGCGCCATCGTGCAGCGCTTGTTTCCATTGGTGGCTCGGGCACTCAGGGGCCAGATGTCGCCACCATACCCAGCATCGCATTGAAGAGCGTAGAAGTACTGCGGGATGGCGCAGCGGCCCAATATGGCTCTGACGCTATTGCGGGTGTTATCAATTTCATACTGAAAGACAGCGCCGACGGCGCCAGTTTCAGTGTCGATACCGGCCAGTTCTCTGAAAGTGACGGACAGCAGTACACAGTACAGGGAAATATCGGATTTCCGCTGGGTGCAAACGGGTTTGTAAATGTCTCAGGTGAAATCTCACAGGCAGATGCCACGTCCCGCGCCGAACAGTATTGTGAATCCTGGTTCTGCCTGGATCCAGGCAACCCCGTATATGATCCAACAGCCGGCTACACTCAGTACTCAGAAGATCCCACCTATATGGCCGCAGTGGCTGCCATGGGTGATGAAGTCCAACCCTGGGGCCAGCCTAACACAGAAGCCCAGCGCTTCTTTCTGAATTCAGAATTGCCTTTGGCCAACGGATCCACTCTCTACGCCTTCGGCAACTACTCCAGCAGTGAGGCGGACGGCCCATTCTTCTACCGCTATCCGGGCAACGGCACCATCGAAGACCTGCGCGAACAGGACGGCACCATATACAGTCCTCTGGAAAAATTCCCTGGCGGATTCACACCACGTTTTTTTGGTGAAGTCACTGACTACTCCTTTGTCGGCGGATATCGCGGTGAGCTAGGCAATGGTTTCATGTATGACCTGAGCGCGCGCACCGGTGAAAGCAAGGTTGACTACACGCTGCGTAATACCATTAACCCTTCGCAGGGACCAGACTCGCCCACATCATTCAGACCAGGCGCTCTGACCAACGAGGAAATGCAGTTACAGGCCGATTTCAGCTTTGAGTTTGAGGCAGGCCTGGCAGGACCGGCGCTCTTCGCATTTGGTACCAGCTACATGGATGAAGCCTATATAATCTCTCAAGGCGAGCTCGACTCTTATGAAGCAGGCCCTTATGCGGTATCAGACCCCTGGGGCTTCTGTAACGACGACGGTACGCCAACGGCCACTGGCTTAGGTGTTATTGCTAGCGGCTCCTCGCTGAACTGCGCCGATCCCGATGACGCGGCATTCACCGTGGTTGGTGTTGGTGCCAACGGGTTCCCGGGATATTCGCCGGAATTTTCCGACAATTACGAACGGGACTCTTTTGCTGTTTACAGTGATGTCAGTGCCGATGTAACCGACAACCTGTTCATGCAGGCGGCATTGCGCTACGAAGATTATTCGGATTTTGGGGGCGAACTGGTTGGCAAGGTAGCCGGTCGACTGGCCATTACCGATACCTTTGGCATCAGAAGCTCGTTTGGCACCGGATTCAGGGCGCCCACACCCGGACAACAAGGCACCACCAATGTGTCTACCCGGTTGCCTGATGGTTTTCCTGTGGCAACCGGCCTGTTTCCTGCCAGTGGTCCTGTGGCGCGAGCGTTGGGCGCGACTGACTTAAAGCCTGAAACATCAGAAAACTTTACGCTGGGCTTCACTGCCGATATCGGAGACCTGAGTCTGACCGCAGATATGTATCGAATCGATGTTGATGATCGCGTGTATTCAGTGTCAACACGACCGGTATCTACGGACCCGACATCTGGTGCAGCTTACGACAACTACCTGGCACTTGCGGGTGCCAACGTGGCCGGCGCGGAAACCATTGGTGGCGTATTCTACTTTACCAATGCCTTTGACACGCGAACAGAAGGTGTAGACCTGGTGGCAACACTCCCTGTGTTCTGGGATTCCGGTGCCAGCACAACGTTTACTGCTTCCCTGAACTATAACACCTCCGAATTTGCTTCGGATCCCAGCGCCTTTCTGAACGAGGAAAACCAACGGGACTTTGAGAACTACGACCCGTCCTGGCGCGGCGTGCTATCAGCGCGGCATTCGATCGGTGCTTTTACGTTGATGGCACGAGCAAACCTCTATGGCTCATACGAAAATTTCAACGCCGGTCAAACCCAGGAATTCGATCCCACTGCGTTGATCGATCTTGAAGGCCAGTACCAGATCAATGACATGTTGCGACTTACCCTGGGTGGCCGAAACGTATTTGATCAATACCCCGAAAAGGACTCTATCGGTGATTATTGTTGTGGCCGTCTGTACTCATCAGGCACCGCCGTGAGCTGGCAGGGCGCGTATTATTACGCCCGACTGAATGCCAGCTTTTAACGTGTAGTAAGTGCTGCAGGGACGCAGCAGGTTGAAACCTGGCCCCCGTCGTGGGGGGCCAGGTTTTTTTTATGCGTTATTTCAGGCTAAAAAAAAATCCCCGGCCTCTTTCGAGACCGGGGATTTTCCCATTTAAATGCCTGACAAAATGGCAGGATAGCCATTTTGGACAGCTGCAAGCTGCCCCGCAAGGGGTGAGGGTCATGGATGACCCGAATCACAATGTCCACGGACGTTGGCAGGCTTTCCAGTGACATAAAAAAAAGCCCCTACCGGCTAAGCCGATAGGGG
>NZ_JBBDNQ010000017.1:0-21745 GCF_040877505.1 Pseudohongiella sp. | reverse complement strand
GCTGTGTAACTAATCTCCACTTTTAACTTGCGTTAAAAATGGGGTGATTACCAAATCTCTGCCGGAGTCATATTCCAAGGAAAGCCTCACCCCAGATGCTAGCCCCTCTTTTGTCGGTCATTATGCCTTCGTACAACCAGGCGCAGTTTATGGAGCGCGCTGTTGCTTCTGGGTTGAAGCATGTAAGGAAGTATTAATTGATCATATATTATCTGGCGGGAGAAGTTGGTGAGCTGAAAAAGACCTGATAGGAACTATCTTCAAACCGATAAGTGTCAGGTCAGATCTGAACACTCGCATATATTTAGCTAAGGAAACTTTAGTATGAAAGTGCTTGTTATAGGTGGGTGTGGCTATATCGGTTCGCACTTGGTTAGCCGTCTATTGACGAACGGACATAATGTTTTGATCATTGACGACCTTTCATCAGGTTACGCCGATAGCGCTCTCGGCGGCGAAATTCAAGTCGGCGATTTTGGCGATCGAAAACTTTTGGATCTTGTGTTTACTAAGAACAATTTAGACGGAGTCGTTCATTTCGCCTCGCTCATACAAGTGAGCGAATCTGTTGTCGATCCAGCTAAGTATTACTACACCAATGTTTCCAAGACACTTACACTCCTTCAGGCTATGAAAGATCACAACGTTGGTCCATTGATATTTTCGTCAACTGCGGCGGTGTTCGGCGAACCTGTAGACATACCCATCACCGAGGTCCACCCCACAAGTCCACTAAATCCCTACGGGGCAAGTAAATTGATGGTTGAGCAGATGTTGCGAGACTTCGATCTTGCTTATGGGTTTCGTTCCGTTTCACTGCGATACTTTAATGCAGCCGGCGCGGACCCTGAAGCAAGAATCGGCGAACGTCACGAACCTGAAACACATCTCATACCCATTGCTCTGCAGGCAGCAATGGGAAAGCGACCGGCCCTCAAGGTATTCGGCCGGGATTATGACACCTGTGATGGCACATGCGTTAGAGATTATATTCATGTTGACGATCTAGCTTGTGCTCATCTTTTGGCACTTGAATACTTAAATAAGGGTGGCCAAACAACAGCTTTCAATCTCGGTAACGGTGAGGGCTTTAGTGTGCAACAGGTTCTTGAGACCATCGAAAAAGTGACCGGACTACAGGTTCCTACTATTGATGCACCTCGTCGTGACGGAGATCCGGCAAGACTAGTAGCTGATGCATCAGCCGCGCGCAAATATTTGGGTTGGCGACCAAACTACTCCGAGCTTGAAACGATTATTCAGCACGCCTGGGCATGGGAGCAAAAAAGATCCGGCCCAACATAAGAATTGACTGCCTTCTCGTTTTTAAAAGAATTCTGGTCCCACGCGCCTCATGAGCTTGGTTAGATAGACACAAATTAACTCCAGTACTGGGAAAAGCCCGCCGCGATTTTAATTCCCTAATTTTCAATAACATACTATCGCCAACTATTGGTAATTACATTTCAGTCAGACAATGCCATGCAGGAACTCTCAGTTAAATGAGCAGGCCATGATACATTAAACAACAATTGGCTTTTAGACTTGGTTAATCGACTGACTGCATTACACGTCACACTCATGTGGAGCGAAGAATATGCCAAAAACCGCACTGATCACTGGCATTACCGGCCAGGACGGCGCTTATCTAGCCGACTTTTTATTAAAAAAAGGCTACATAGTTCACGGAATCAAGCGTCGCGCTTCGCTTTTTAATACTGATCGTATCGACCATCTTTATCAAGATCCACACGTGGAGAATCGCAACCTCATTCTGCACTATGGCGACTTGACCGACTCTACCAACCTGATCCGTATCATACAGTTGGTGAAGCCTGATGAGATTTACAATCTGGCCGCGATGTCCCATGTCGCAGTTTCTTTTGATACCCCTGAATACACTGCGAACGCAGACGGCATTGGTACACTGCGTGTTCTGGAGGCTATCCGTATTCTGGGGTTGGAGCAGAAAACCCGCTTTTATCAAGCGTCCACCAGCGAACTCTATGGTCTGGTGCAAGAGACGCCACAAAAGGAAACGACGCCTTTCTACCCACGCTCACCCTATGCGGTCGCCAAGTTGTATGCCTATTGGATAACCGTCAACTACCGTGAGGCTTACGGTATCTATGCCTGTAACGGTATTCTTTTTAATCATGAATCACCCATTCGTGGTGAAACCTTTGTCACCCGCAAAATCACCCGCGCCCTGGCACGCATCTCTCTGGGTTTGCAGGAGTGCCTCTACCTTGGCAACCTGGATGCCCTGCGCGACTGGGGGCATGCTCGCGACTATGTGGAGGCGCAGTGGCTGATGTTGCAGCAGGAAAGGGCCGAAGATTTTGTAATCGCCAGCGGCACTCAGTATTCGGTGCGCGACTTTGTCAACGCGGCGGCGGAGGCTTTGAACATGACTGTTCGATGGGAGGGCAGTGGTGAAAACGAAAAAGGTTATGCAGCCGATGGTCGTTGCATTGTTGCGGTTGACTCACGTTATTTCCGCCCGACAGAGGTAGAAACCTTGCTCGGGGACCCCACCAAGGCCAGAGAGAAACTGGGTTGGTCTCCCAGAACCAGTTTCCATGAGATGGTGACGGAGATGGTTCAGGAAGATGTGAAAGCAGCAGAACGTGATGAGCTGTGTCGGGTCAACGGTTACAGCACATTTGATTATCATGAGTGAGCTTAAATGAGTACACAACGAATTTACGTCGCGGGGCATCGTGGTATGGTGGGTTCTGCGATTGTTCGGCAGCTTCAGGCCAGCAACGCTGGGACGATTGTCAGCCGCAGCCATGCAGAGCTGGACCTGACAAACCAGGCTGAGGTGAGTGCATTCTTCCGCGCCGAAAAGATCGACCAGATCTATCTGGCTGCGGCAAAGGTAGGCGGTATTCTTGCCAACAACAATTATCCCGCTGACTTCGGTTACGAAAACCTGATGATGGAGTGCAATATCATCCATGCTGCCCATACACATGGGGTGCAAAAGCTTCTGTTTCTTGGTTCATCCTGTATTTATCCCAAGCATGCCGATCAACCGATGAAGGAAGAGGCACTGCTTACTGGCACTCTGGAACCCACCAACGAACCTTATGCGATTGCCAAAATTGCCGGCATCAAACTTTGTGAAAGTTACAACCGGCAGTATGGGCGTGATTATCGCAGTGTCATGCCGACCAATCTTTATGGCCCCAATGACAACTACCACTCACAGAACAGCCATGTCATACCGGCCTTGCTACGGCGCTTCCACGAGGCGGTAAAATCTGATGCTCCGGAGGTGGTCATCTGGGGAAGCGGTCAACCGATGCGTGAATTTCTACATGTTGATGATATGGCAGCGGCCTGTATCCACGTTATGGATCTGGAGCATTCTGTGCTGCAGAACCATACTCAGCCGATGCTAAGCCATATCAATGTCGGCACTGGTGTTGACTGCACAATCCGAGAACTGGCTGAAACTGTCGCCAGGGTAACGGGTTATCAGGGACGTTTGGTCTTTGATACCAGCAAACCTGATGGTACGCCCAGGAAGCTGTTGGATGTAACCAGACTCCAGGCACTGGGTTGGCAGGCGAGCATCCCGCTGGAGGAAGGTTTGAGCAGTGCCTACCAGTGGTTTCTTGAGCATCAGGATCAGTATCGGGAATCGTAGGCTTATGAAAGGCGCTTGCCAATGACATCCCCCCTGGTTTCGGTTGTTATGCCCAGTTTTAATCAGGCTGAGTTCCTTGAGGCATCTATCAACAGTGTGTTAAGTCAGGATTATGCGCATCTTGAACTAATCGTTGCGGATGGCGGATCAACGGACGGCTCGGTAACCTTGTTGCAACGGATTGCTGCTAAAGATAAGCGCCTGCGCTGGTTCTCCGGACCGGACAAGGGGCCGGCGGATGCCATTAACCAGGCTCTGGCTCAGGTGCGTGGTGTTGTTATCGGCTGGCTTAACTCTGACGATCTTTATACGCCAGGTGCAATACAACGAGCAGTGCTTGCTTTGCAGGATCAGCCGGAGCTGGTGATGGTTTATGGCCATGGCCGACATGTCGATGGCGCCGGACAAATGCTGGCTGACTATCCGACCCGTCGTCCGCCGCAACCCGTGGAGACCTTTGCATTAAGTTGTTTTATTTGCCAACCAACAGTGTTTTTCCGGCGCAGTATGTATGTGCTGCTGGGTCCATTGGACGAAACACTCAAAACCTCCTTTGACTTTGATTACTGGCTGAGAGCCTTCAAGGTTTTTAATACGCGCATAGGTTTTGTGGACGCCCTGCAAGCGTATTCTCGTCTACATGATGCCTGTATTACGGTGCAGCAGCGGCGTACTGTTGCTCTGGAGGGCGTTCAACTGTTGTCGCAACACTTGGGTAAGGCGTCGGGCCATTGGTTGTTGGGTTATCGTGATGAGTTGCTGAGTGGCAAGGCGGTGTTGCCTGCAGGGTTTTCAGTGGAGCAGGAATTGGCTGCCGTGTTGAAGGAAGCCGAATCCTGTTTTGACCAGGCCGAGCGGAAACAACTTGCGCAGCAGTTGGGTGTAAATCAATGAATGACCATGTAGTTCAGGCAGTGCGATGTTGACATCTCTTGGTCGTTATTTCTCCACGCTGTCGAACGATGGCCGCACTGACTGCTTTTACCATCAGCCTGTTTCGGGGCTTGAAGTTGCGGGTGTCAGCCCTGTTTATGCGCTGCAGCTTGCTATCTGGCAGTTGCGTGAGCAGGATCTGCAATTGAGTTATCCGTTGGAGAGTGAAGAAGGGCGCAGAGGTTTTTTGGCGTGGTGTCTGGCGCACGGCCGCAACGAATATCGTGCTTTGCAGGAGTTGACCCCTTTCTGGAACAAGCTGTCCGAGCCAGCGGATATTCCAGTTACACATTGGGCTGGCGGTATCTCCCGCTTGTTACTGCTTGCCGTGTCTGTGCGTCAGGATCTGACCAGTGATCCTAACCTTGTCACTATTGAGGGGCAAAAGACTGCGTTGCTTTGGTTTTTTTCCTCTGGCTGGCAGGAGTTGGGGCTGACCAGGGAGGATGTCCCGAACTGGCAGCGTCAATTCTGGCTGGATCAGGATGATATCTGCAACACCCGCTTTGCCCGGTTTCTACATGAACAGCGCCTTGATCTGCAGCAGGCTTTTGATCTGCAGACGGAGCAGGGTGCTGATGGGTACCGGCACTGGCTGACGGTTAATGCCATTAGCGAAACGATACTGCCTTTGCTCCAACAGCCACCGGTAGAGCCTGGGCCGTCCGTACACTCAGCTGACACAGCGTATCCTTTCGGTGTGAATCTGGTGGGGTATGCATTCGGCGAGCTTGGACTGGGAGAGGATTTGCGTATGGCAGCGCAGGCTCTGGAAGCCAGGGGCATTCCTTTTACGGTGATCAATTTGCCGCCAGGGAACAATATTCCTGAGAACGATAGAACGATAGCGCATTGGGTGACCGATAGTGCTCGTTATAGCATCACGCTTGTCTGCCTCACCGCATTGGAGCATCTTGACCTGTATCTGAGGCGTGGGGCCGAACTGTTTGCCGGTCGTTATACCATTGGTAGTTGGCCCTGGGAGCTGCAGCGCTGGCCGGGAAACTGGCACCATTGTTTTCAATTGGTCGACGAAGTGTGGGCATCCAGCAAGCATATCTATGATGCAGTGAAAGCGGCGGCCCCGGTCCCTGTTGAGTATATGCCCATGGCGGTGACGCTTCCTGCCGGACTTGATTCGGCAGCACCTGCGCAGCGTTTGCAATTCAACCTGCCGAATGGAAAATATCTTTTTGTTTTCTCCTTTGATGGAAACTCCTTTATCGAGCGCAAAAATCCGCAAGCGATTGTCCAGGCTTTTCAGCAGGCATTTCCAGTTGACGAGCAGCAAGTTGGATTAGTTGTCAAATGTATGCGCCCGGATGTTAACAGTCCGGCGTGGCAAAAAATTCTGCATGCAGCCCACAATGATCCACGCATCACCATCATTGATGAAACGCTCACCAAGCTTGAGGTCATGGAACTCTACCGGTCATGCAACTGCTTTGTGTCGCTGCACAGAGCTGAGGGTTTCGGTCGGGGTATTGCCGAGGCGCTGTTGTTGGGGCTTGAGGTCATAGCCACGGGTCATGGCGGGAATCGCGATTTCTGCGAGCAGGCGGGTGCTTATCTGGTGAACTATACACTGCAGCCGCTAGACCCCGGAGACTATGTTGAAGCGGCTGGTCAGGTGTGGGCGGAACCAGATATCGATGACGCGGCTAAGGCGATGAGAGCGGCATTTGACGAATGGCTTACAAACAACGTATTCCACGGCGCGGAGCAATCAACACTTGATAGTTTGTTTTCCGCTAGCGCGGTGGGCGAGAGGTACAGCCAACGGCTTTACGAAATTCAGCAGGAATTTTTTGATTGATGGATTCCTGGTGGTTGTAGGCCTGTGGTAGTCAGCTCCAAAATCAAATTGTGGCTGCAGTGTCTGCTAGGTAAGCGGCCAGGTAATTTCCTCGAATCCGTGTGCGAACCAGAACCATATTACTATCAACGTAAGTGAGACTATTGCAGTCACAGTCCAGCTCAGTATCTTTCCTACGAGGTAGGGTACCCACTCGGGCCGACTGGTGTCATTGAAGAATGCCTGCACCCGAACAATGGCGTAGATCAGGCATCCTCCGCCCGCAAAGTAACCCAGCAAGTGCCATGAGGGAAGTTCAGTTAACCGGACAATGACATCAATGCTGCGATCGCTACGGCTTTGCGGAAACAGGTTAACAATAAGTATGCACGTGAATGTGAAATACGCCAGAAACAGTGTGGTCCACTGTCTGGCTCGTTGAGCAACTCCTTCTTTATAGAGGTATTTTTGAGAATATGCCGATCCATTCGCGGCAAGAGATTGCTCAAAAATTTCCAGATGATGATTTTCTTTTTCCGCTTGTTCCTGGCTGATAAATTTGTATCGGCTGACCGCCGATAGCAATGATTTGGCATAGGCTATAATACCCATGGCCTCGACAGTATTATTGTAATTGCTGTGCGTGGTAATCAGCACGCGTTTTTGGATCACAAGTTCGCGCTTGAGCTGAAGGAGCAACGTTTGACCGATGTGGCCAGCGTTGCTTTCGTCAAACGGAATTATGGTTGTGAGTGCATCGCTGTCGGCTTTATGGTGTTTGTGTTTGTGGAGCGAGTATTTTAGGTAGTAGTAAGCTTGTCGCGTGACCAGAAAGCGCTGCTCATCGGTCATTAATGGATTCGTGGTGCTTTCCAGGTAGGACAAGAAAGTCATTCCACAGGACTCGATACGAAACTGGAGGCGATGAACATTTGAGAGCGTCTTGTCGGTGCCAAAGGGATCTCGATTCGATAGCAATTGGTGAAGTGCTTCCCATTCCTGGTTCATGTTCCCCTGGTATTGAAGCAGCTTGTCGGAGTCAGCCATTTCTTTCTGCAAGTCTGTATATGCTGCGGTAACGTCTCGCATGGTTTGGAAATGAGACATCACCGAAACGTTAGCATTGTCCAGAATAGGGTTTTCGTTACCAGCAAACGCGCGTGGATATATCAACACATGCCCCTGCATGACTCTGTTGTCAGGCGCTAGTGCAGTGTTGGATTCGCCGATGACAATGATCCTGAATTTTCCGCATTTGTCGATTTTTTCGTCCTGCCAGTTGTACCAGGACTGCAATGCAATTCGCCGATGATGTCTTTTGTGGTGGTCTCGATGAGAGTAGTTGAATGTATCGAAAACACTGTCCGTATTGGCAAGAGAGTCAGGGAGGTGTTCTGACTTGATTATCAAAGGTAAAGAAAGGAATTTTGCGAAATGGTTGCCCCTGAGTTCAGCTATCATAAGCTCGAAGTCAAGATGGCCGGTCAGGCAGGGGATCCAGCCGCAGTACTGGAATTGTTTGATCGGCGTGTCGGATTGAAATGCTTCAGTATAGCCGCTCGCTGGCATAACGACTCCCTGTCACTCGTGGCTATGACGTTCAGCCGGAATCATCCAGCCAAACGTGAATACCAGCTCTTGCTAGGCTGAGAGTCATGCTCGACTCCATTTTTGCCCATGACCATTCCGTGCCGAATATCGCTGCCTGACGGATAAAGGCGAGCGGCTTTCAGTCGTTTTTGGTTTCTGTGCATTTTGAGTTTGAGCAAGACTATTCGTATCCATACTACTGTCACGAACGTCAGGCCAGCAAAGACAGCCAGATCAGTTACAGTGGGGTTCATCAGCACTCCTGCGCTGTGTAGGCTTTTGATTTATCTTAAACAATACGGAATTATGCCATCCGGATCGTCCATATGCAAATCCATGCACGTTTTATAGCAAAGCCGTGGCGGCGATGCAATACTTGAGTGGGTTTTTGCACAATGGCCGGAGATGGTGATAGTTAAGCATATTATGGCGATTAAAGTGGGGGTTACCTTCTAAACGTCGAGATCAGCATTGTTTTTGCGTCCCTCGCTCACCCACCCGATAAACCATCCGATGCTGAAACCGCGTGCTGCCAACAATCTCAAATCCCAGCCGCCGAACTGCGCGCGTATGGTGGGTTCGTAGCAGCGTTTGTAGAGCTGCCAGTAGGCGGGTTTTTGCGAGGGGGCTATGGGGTGCAAGCTAATCAAGTGTCTGCTCAATACAGCCATATGGCTAACTGTATTTCCGTATGCCTTAAGTTATGGTATTTCTGATTAATTGATTGGGAATGGTCATGGGAAAATCCGCAGGTTTAATAATCGTCATGCTTTTGGCCGGCTGCGCCGCAAATATGGGGGTTAGGTCGTTTTCGATGGACCGAGAAAGTTATAGAGACCTAATTGCTGTTGATTTTAAAGACGAGATTCGCGTCCCCATGACCACAGCCTCTTACAACAACAGCGCCGTGCCTCGCTCCATTGATCAAGCCAACGTGGCAGTCAAGGCGCTCTCGGAGTATTGCTCCCGCGACTCGGGTGAGCTCACACAGATCAGGCAAGATCTGGATGTGCAACACGCCGCTATGTTTTCACTGACAGGTTTTTTCGCTTGCCGAAATACTCAGGACGTAGAGATCTGGATGGCAAACGTGGATGCCAGACGATACTACGATAGATCTTTACGCGCGGAGGTGTACATGCTCAACGTCAAAGATCAAAATGTTGCAGGCTACCATCGTGATGTTGAAATGCGCCGTCGTGAGAGTGAGGCGAGAGATCAGGTTTTGCAACAGAAGACTCGCCTTTTTGAGCAGCTTTCAGGCGCGCCTAAGCGTAGAGGGGATATGATCTGCAACTGGGACAATGAGTACGGATACGTAGAGGACATTTCAGGCGATCGGGTCAAGATTCAAATGGTGGGTGAGGCCCTTCCATTAGAAAAAGGTTTTTTCTTTATTGACGGTCGCAGACAGTTTGAGGCCTTTCGAAACAACCAGGTTGTGTGGGCTGACGCCTCCGACTGGGCCAAGTGCAACTTCAGCCACTGATGCTGCAAGACGCTGGTGGGGGCGTCAGCCAGGCATTAATCCGCTATCCCGGCACGGCTGGCGACCGCCCAGTTTTTCCAGGAGCTGCTCGGTGACCTCAAGGCCAGTGGGTTTGCCTTGTTTGTCGGCGCCTACCACCAGATAGCCGGGCGCCTGATGATTGGGCAGGTCATTGGCAAAGGCGGTGACTAAGCCAGACGGAAGCAGCTGCGATCACCGGTATGTCTCAACCTAAGGTTTCACAGGTTCGCCGCTACAAACTGCAAAACATATCGCTTGAGCGGTTGATGCTGGCGTTGGTGGCCCTGGACCAGCGCGTTGAAATTGTTGTGCAGCCCGCTCGAAAAAAACGGGTGCCCGGCACGACTGGACAACAGCTGAGCAAAGCTCCCACATATGGTCTACAACCCTGTTAATGACGGCAGAGGCTGCGAGAACTGTCATCTTAAAAAACCGTGTGGTAAGCTTTGATATACAAATTTTATAATGTATATCCAGGTGTTCAGGAGTCTCGCCATGCAAGTATCAAAATGGGGAAACAGTTTGGCCATTCGTATTCCCGCGTCGGTGACGGAGGCGCTTCAGTTAAAGGCAGGGGACAGCATTGAGATCATCGTAGCGGGTTCACGCAGCTTTGAAATTCGACGGCAACCTTCGCGGGACGAATTGTTGGCCCAAATGAAATCGTACCGGGGTCGGTTGCCGGCCGATTTTGTCTTCGACAGGGATGATGCCAATGAGCGCGGAACATAGATTTCTTGATACCAATATTTTGTTGTATGCGCATTCGGCAGATACGGTTAAGGCGGACCGGGCTGAGGAGTTGTTGCGCGTTGGCGGGTTGGTCAGTGTGCAGGTATTGAATGAACTGACCCATGTGCTCAGGCGCAAATTGAGATATTCCTGGGCCGAGATCAATCATGTGCTCGATGTGACCGAGCGCCTGTTGCAGGTGGAGCCGCTGACGCTGGATGTGCACAGGCAAGGCCGCGCCCTGGCGACTCGATACAGTCTGAGTGTTTACGATGCCATGATTATCGCTGCTGCGCTGCAGGCCGATTGCGAAATGCTTTACTCAGAAGATATGCAGCACGGTCTGCAGATTGGCTCACTGCGGATTGTTAATCCGTTCTTGTAAAGGGCCGTCTTTAAAATAAACCCTTACCGGCGCCCGAGCAAATCGGAGCGACCGATGACGGTACGTTTGCTGTCGGCTGAATCGGGCTCGGAAAAACCGGCGGCCTTGATCGCAGCATCAAGCCCAACAAAGTGAGTTGCACGCACCGGATCTTGCATCGCGCTCATGCCTTCGTTCCAGGCGTGCACCATGTGTTTGGCCACATTGCGCCACTGCGGCTCATTGCGTGATGCATCGATTACCTGGCCAGCGACTTCAGTGGCCGATTCGCACAACATTTCGGTCATTTCCTGGTAACGCCGGGGCTTGATGCCGAGCCTTGTGTTGAAAAACTGTTCCAGCGTCTTCCCGGGAGCCCAGGTCTTGCGGCCGGCTATGGACAGGCCAGGCACATTATTGGCGTATTGCGGATAAGCCTGTGTCGTCACCAGGTCATACACTGGCGCGACCGGACGCTGACCTGGTGCGTTTGGCCAATCAAGTCGCTCGGAATAACCGCATCGTGATTTCCGCCATCACCTGCTTCTTTCCAAACCTTAGCGACACCTTTCCCTGGGCTATTCGACGGCGCGCTTTACCGCCTTTTGGTAGACAAACTCTGGATCGAGATCAACACCGCATGGCCACTCCAGCGTGTCGAAGGCGATTTTGACTTTTTTAAAGTTTTCCTTGTCTTTCAAGTTGTTAAATACGCCGAAGTCAAGATAAGGGGTCATATCAAGCAATCCGGTCTCGCCGTTATCAAACCGGAGCTGCAGAACATATCCCGTGGCCGGACTTACGCTGGTGACGACAGGGTACATGGTTTATTCCTATTGCAGTGGGGGAACTTTGAAAGGTTGTTCGCCATTCATCACAAGGCTCCAATTTGCCATCAGTTCGTCACGGTGCAATTCTGCCCATGCCAGAACCAGTTTTAGTTGCCTGGCCGGCAGGTCGCTATGGATGACTTCCGCTGGCTTTATGCGTATTGATGCTCTGTACCCGGCATAATATACATGAAAATGCGGAGGTGGATGTTCTCCAGGGGCATAGTACATCCGGATAATCAGGCCGTAGAACATTGAAATCGTCGGCATAAACACTCCATGTTGTCGCCGTTTACTCTCATTAAGAGGGTTATAGCAGCAACCACGGCAGTTGTTCCGCGTTTCTGGCCAATAGTGCGGTCGAGAAACTTGATGGGTAGCGTGCTTCCTATTAGACGTCCATCCCAGCATTGGTGCTACGTCCCTGGCTCAACCCTGTAAACCATCCGATGCTGAAACCGCGTGCTGCCCACTATCTTGAAACCCAGCCGCTGATAAAGCCGCAGCGCTGCACTGGCCAGGAACACATTCAGGTACAGCGGTTTGCCTTGTTGTTGCGCCTGTTCAATCAGCCACTGGATTAGCTGGCTGGCAATGCCCCGGTTCTGGTAGTCGGGGTCAATCTGGATTTCCAGCAGCTCGTGGCGGTCGGGGTAGTGCAGGAAGCCCAGGCAGCCGACCCACTGTCCGTCAACCTGCACACTGCGCAGGTGTCCGTTCTGCCACGTTTTGAGGAAACGCTTATAATGTCCCGCGTCATCCCAGCCGCCGAACTGAGCGCGTATGGTGGGTTCGTAGCAGCGTTTGTAGAGCTGCCAGTAGGCGGGTTTTTGCGAGGGGTCTATGGGGTGTAAGCGAATCACGTGTTTGCTCAACGATGAACGAGATGATAAAAAACGTAGCCCAAAGGACATTGAAAGTAAATCAGTATGTATTTGTGGGGCTGCAAACCCGTGGCGAGTGGTCTATAACCTGAAAGATACCGTGCATGGCATTGTTGAATTCAATCAATTTTGTTTGTTTTTGTAAATTAAACCGTTTTGGTTTAGTATTTGTTTCTAAACCAAATTGGATTAGTTTATGAAATATCTTGTGCTGATAGGCGACATGGAAGAGTCACGCCACATCAAAGACCGCAAAGGGGCACAGGCGCATTTCAAAGCCGCCTGTCAAAAGATTAATAAACGGCGCCAACACTATGGTGTGGTGTCGCCCTTGATGGTGACCCTGGGTGATGAATTTCAGGGGGTACTCATGGATCCCCTCAGGCTTTGGGAAGTGATCGCGCACCTGGAGCTTGAGATGTTCCATATCTGTCAGATTCGGTTTTCAATCGGATGGGGGGACATTAGTACAGAACTGAGTTCGCGTTCGTCTCTGGGAATGGATGGGCCTGCGTTTTATCTCGCACGAGAGGGTATCGAATCGCTGAGAAAACGTGATGGCCTCTACGGCATAACGGGTTTGGGCTTCGAGCAGGGCCTCGTGCAGTATGCTTTGGATTTATGGTCGGCAGCGCGTCGTAAGTGGAATTTCAACCGTATCACAACCTTTTGCCGATTGCTTGAAGGCGTCCCTGTGTCGAAAATTGCCACTGAACTTGATGTGACTGAACAAGCCGTTTACCGCACTCGTCGTGATGGAGAACTGGATACTGTGGTCGGCATGTTGAGCGAGATCAGCAAACTGATCAACCGGGAAGAGCAGGGCTGATGGGGGCCTGGCTGCTGTACGCATCTGCCATCCTGTTAACGCGGCTCTGTTATCTGCCAAATGACAGGCGCTTGCCGATCTGGCTCGGTCTGGGGCAGTGGGCTGCTCAGCTCTTGCTGGTATTGTTGTTGTTTAAACTGAACTTGCCGGTATTTGGTCTGTTGGTTTACCTGACCCTTGTCGCAGTCCTTATTCATTTGCTGGAAACGCCTTCGCGGATACTCAGCGGTTTCAGGTTGCTGACATTAGCTGCTCAACTGTTACTACCGCTGGTCTTGTTGTGGGCACTGAATCCAGCCATTGAGATCAGGGCCGGTTTTGCTTTCTCTGAGCAAATGTTGTTAACAGCTTTTATTCTGCTGCTGCTGATAAATGAGGCCAACTACCTGATACGGTTGCTGTTCAATTGGTGTAATGTGATTCCCAAAACAGCAGGAATGAATGGTGAAAGTAAAGTTTTGGATGAGGACGAGTACAAAGCAGGCCGAGTGATCGGCATGCTGGAGCGGACTCTAATCTTGTTGCTGATTTATTTCACTGAAGACTTCAGCGCTGTGGGATTCATTGTAGCTGCGAAAGGCCTGATTCGGTTGCGCCAACTGAAAGACCGGCAGTTTTCTGAATATATATTGATAGGCACATTAGCGTCCGTAATGTGCGCCCTGGTTGGTGCCTTATTGTTATTGAACTTTGATTAGGGCGGTATCCCGCTCTGGCAGGATAGTAGGCACCTTTTCTTCCATATGCCTTGCATAGGCCTGCAATAGAGACCTACTCTGTTTCCTCCTGTCTGCTTATAACCAAGGTATGTTTATGCGTACTGTCTCAATTTTTCGTAATGGCAAGAACCAGGCTGTGCGGCTGCCCAAAGATATGGAGTTCGAAGGTATAACTGAACTGGAGATAATTCGTGAGGGGGATGCCGTGATATTGCGCCCTGCGCGTCCGGACTGCTGCGGTGGATGTAAAAATCCGGGTCGATGGGCTGCGTTGGGAGGATTGGGTGTAGTGTGTCATCCAGTCAAAGATCTTCGAATCCGTCCCCATTCTCTAAACGTCCAGCAGGTCGGGTAGCCGCTCCACCAGATACAGCGGCAATGACTGCAATGGGTATTGAATATCGCGCACCTGGCTATTCTTTTTGATGCGCGTGTTGATTGTTTGGCGATTTGGCAGGTTCAAATCGAATCTGACGGCAAGAGGCGCACCTTTTTCGCCCATGAACTGGTGCAGCGATTTCAGGCTGCCGGTGGCACCGGCCTTGACCTCAATGGGCACGATCTGGCCATTGAGGGTAATGACAAAGTCCAGCTCGACATTGTTGCTGCGTCCTTCGCGCAGCCAGTAGTTCAGTTCACGGTTTGGAGAGTCGGCCAGCAGCTCCAGCAGATGTTGGCCGATAAACTGCTCGGCAATGGCGCCTTCGTTAACCAGTGCCGATTCGTCCAACCGTGCGATGGTATTCCAGTTGAGGCCGCAGACAGCGTTCATCAGTCCAACATCCAGAATATCAGTTTGTAGACTTTGTCTTCGATATCCGCCTGCAGTGGTAATCCGCTGCAATGGCTGTGGATCACCTTGGTCAGCACTCGCGCCAGACACAGCAGCTCAATGTCGGTCTTGATGGTGGCGCTGGCGTCTTCGCGTGAATACTGGCTGTATTTCACTTTTTGGCCGACATTGCGTGCTGCAAAGTTAAACACGTGCTGCATGCGTTGCAGGCTGCGTGAACCTATATATTTTGGGAAATCCTCCCGGTATGTCTGGATGATGGAGGTATGTACCTCACTCACCGCCTGCAGTGATCGCGTTTCCGCATAGACCCTGACAGCCTCCGGCATGCCGCCGACAAAATGGTAGTGCTTCAGCAGTTCCAGCAGGCGAGTGTGAACGACAGGGTTGATGGCCTGATCAGGTGCATAGGTGCGAATCGTGGTTGCCAGCCTGGTTTCATTCAGGGCATCAAGAAACTCGGTGAATGTCATTGGCCCCATGTTCAGGTATTCGACGCGTCCAACCGGCATGGAGAAGCGGGACAAAGAATGGGGACGGAGGGAATACTTTTTCGAAAGAATGGGGACGGAGGGAATACTTTTTGATCCCTTCGTCCTCATTTTCCCATACTCAAACTGGTTGTCCTCAACTAAAATTAGTGCGAAACTAACCTCATACGGAAAAAATACGTAAAAATACTGTTCAAGACTGAGCGGGTAAGGTTGAAGATGAGCAAAGTCATTCGCTATGAGATGCAGTGGGATGCAGAAACGCATGCCCTGGCAGAGCGTGCGGCGGCGGCGTCCGGGCAGGGCAGCATCAAGGCCTATGTGACCCAGCTTGTCCGCCAGCACGCCCCTGAGGTTTTGCACGCTCATCAGAGCATAGAGTTGAGCAACGCCCGGTTTGATGCGTTTTGTCAGGCCTGCGACCAGTCCTGGACCTTGTCAGCCAAACTGCGCGCCGCCGCCAGAACATTGGATGACGAGGGGCTGGATGTTCATGGCGAGAGCTGACTTCACGCCGCTGGACCCTCGCATCATCAACACCAGGACGTTTGATTGCGGAAAGGATGCCATCAATATCTACCTGCGCCGGTTTGCGGCTAAAAACATGGCACTGAATCTGAACCGTACCTATGTATTGCCTGCGCCACCCGTTGGAACTGCCAGCAAGTCATCTGTCGTGGCTTATTACACACTGGCCCTGCAGACCTTGCAGCGACAGGAGATGCCCGATCCAACCCGACTGCCGCGTTATCCTCTACCGGTCATTTTGCTGGCCCAACTGGGTGTGGATCGTCGTTTTCAAGGGCAGGGTTTAGGGGCCAAAACCCTGATCAGCGCACTGCGCCATGCATACCGTGTCGCTGCCAAAACTGACAATATGCCTGCGTTGGGCGTGATATTGGATGTGCTCGACAAGGATGCGCTGCGTTTCTATGAGTCATATGAATTTTTTGCGCCGTTGACGGATCAACCTATGCGGCTGTTCTGCCCGATGGCAGCCCTGGCGAATTTGTAGGGTTCGGTTTATGGGTCTATGGGGACGGAGGGAATACTTTTTGATCAGTTGCGCAGCAGCACACAACGAACGCTTTAGTGCCAGGCCCTTGGGGTTTAATTAGCAAAAGGCTGTTAAAGTATTACCTCAGAGTATCTCCTCCGTCCCCATTCTTATAAGCGGGCAACATTAATGATCGATCTGCTCATCTGGCTTGCAGCTATTGTGCTTGTTGTGGCAGGCCTCATCGGCTTGGTGATGCCTATTTTGCCGGGGCCCGTGCTGCTGTTCGCCGGGCTGTGGATGGCCGCGTGGGCGGAGAGCTTCACCTTTGTTGGCATGGGCACGCTGGTGACACTGGCGGTGTTGGCTGCATTGGCGTCGCTGGCGGACTTTGTCGCCGGTGCTTTTGGGGCCAGACGTTATGGTGCATCGCCGCGTTCGGTCTGGGGCGCGCTTTGGGGCGCCGTTGTCGGCATCTTTTTCGGACTGCCTGGCGTGATTTTCGGGCCTTTCATCGGAGCTGTCATCGGCGAGTTATCAGTGCGCCGCAACATTGGCGCAGCGGGCCTGGCAGGCTGGGGCGCAACGGTGGGGGTGGCCCTGGGGATTGCCGCCAAGTTGGCGTTTGGCATTGCGATGCTGGGCGTGTATTTGTTGGTCCGGTTTCTTTGAGCGTTTATGGGAACATTTATGGGGACGGAGGGAATAAAAAGTATTCCCTCCGTCCCCATTCTTAAACAGGAATATGATATGAATCTACGAGTCTCACTTATCGGCCTGGCTTTCAGCATTGTTGCTACTGGTTCATGGGCCGGTGGCACCGCAGTCCTTGAAGCAGGCACCGGCGCCAACCGGATCAGCACCACGGTCGAGTTTAACGACGGCAATATGCGCATGGGCACAGCGATGCCGGGCTTTGATGGCTATATGGTGATGACCGAGACCGGTATTTACATGGTGACCGGGATGGGTGGCCGCCCCATGGTGCTGGATCTGGGCGCGATGATGAGCATGATGGGCGGTATGGCGGGGGATATGATGCAGTCGCAGGGCATCAACCTTAACAGCGGCATCGGGCAGTTTATCGAGATGAATGATGCCGACCGCGACGAAAGGGTTGCCGGTATCCCGGGCCAGGTCTATAACCTGACCTATACCAATGACAGCGGCAATGCGCAAACCGAAGAAGTGGTGTTGGGCCGTGATGCCACCCTGCGCGAACTCACCGAGACGCTGGCAACCTGGAGCCGGATGATGGCGGTCTACCTGAGCGTTGACCTGGGTGAATACCAGGGTGCGATGGATGATGTGCTGCAATACGGTGATGGTATTCTGCGGCTGGGTTCGGGCTACCGGCTGGTGTCGCTGGATGACGCTGCGCCCGATCCGGGCCGCTTTGTGCTGCCGGCTGCGCCGCAGCAGATGCCGAGCTGGACGCCTTGAGAAAGAATGGGGGAAAGAATGGGGACGGAGGGAATACTTTTTATTCCCTCCGTCCCCATTCTTTTCTACCGCCCGAACCAGCTTTTGATTTTGTCGAGTCGGCCTTGCTCGGTGCTGAACCGCTCCGCCAGGCCGATGCTGATAAACACACCGACTTCGCCGCCGCTCCGCCAGCTCAGGCCGGTGGTCATGTTGTTTTTCCAGTGCAGCGCCAGACCATGGCCTACGTTTTTGCTGCCGTCACGGTCGGAAAAGGTTGTGATCAGTGACACGCCCAGTGGCCGCGCCATCCGCACATCCGTGCCGGCCCCTCTGTATTCCCAGCGATTGAACCCGATCCACTCCATTACCACGGCGGGTTCAAAACGGCTGCCATCGCTGGCCTCGTCTACGTATTCCATGCCGATGCCGGGGTGCAGCAGAATGACCTGACTGTCTGGCGGCTTGCGATCAGCCAGCGCTACATCCTGTCCTGTTTCGCGCTCAAGCTGTCTCAGGTCGCGCTGATACAGGTGGCCGTTCAACAGCATCTCCCAGGGATACTGAACACGGGCGTCATTGGTGTACAGATCCCACATGATTTCGTTGCGTTGGAAGGTAATCAAATTGACGCCAAGTGTGCGGTCGGCGCGCTGGTTGACCTCCTGCATCAGATTGGCTACGCGCAGCAGTTGTTCCAGACTTTCAGTGGCTTGCTGACAAGCGTCAGAGGTGGGTTGCGCCTGGCAATTGGGTTCCAATAATGTCTCCAGTGGACGCATTAACGGCACGTTGCTGACGCTGGGCCCATAGATGTCCTCATCCAGCAGGGTGGCCCAGCCGCCGTCACTGTCGCGGGCGGTCCGCAATGCGTCAGTGGTCTGTGACGGAGCCTCTTGGCGCAGCCGCTCTGCTACGCTGCGCACGGCGGGGACGCCCGTCAGGTTGGCATTTTCCAGGCGAATGGCCTCACTGGTGACGGCATTGACCAGACGCTGGATAATGTCTTCCACAGCCTGCAGATGGCTTTCTTTAAGTTCTCCGTTAGCGGGTATTTCCGCGCTGTTAAGTTGTTGCCTGACCGATAGCGTCAGCTCGCTGCTATCGTTGTCTCCGCCATAACAACCGCGCAGATTAAGTTTAAGCCCATCGACAATGCCTTCAACATTATTGGCAGTGGGTGTTTCGCAGGCAATCGCCGCGGGGGCTATCAGCAGGCTCAAACTGATGATGGCGGCGCTGCCGCATAGCTTTAGCCAGTGAAGGTATTTATCTCCAGGTAGTGTTTTCATCACATTGTCTCCAGCATTTTATGGAATGAATAACCCATACTCAGCAGATCTTTCAGTTCGCCGCCATGTTCCTCGATCAACAAGCGCAGCTCGTCGGCTTCACCTTCCAGGTGAGCATCAATGACGGCCTTCCTGTAGGCCTGCAATGCCTTGACCTCTTCGGCTTTGTTTATGATGCTGAGGTTGTCGCAGGTGGCTCGGAAGAAGGGGATGTGTACAGCGGGATTCTCCAGGTAGTGCTCCAGGGCGTGTACATTCTTCTGGCGAATTTCGGTGGTTTTTATGTCTTGAAATGGCGCATGTCGCGCTGCCTGGGTGGCGGTGTCCAGCCAGGTGGCGTACACGGGTTCAAATCGTGATGGCCGGGTGAATGGATCAAACATGTTCCAGGCGTTCAAAAAGTACCGCATAACCGCATCGCGAGACGGTGTCATGGCGGGGCGAACGCGTGACGAATACACCGATAATTCATTGCCCTTGCTGAGTACACGTGACACATTGGCGCAGGCGAGATAGGTGTGCAGAGAGAAGTCCCGGACGCTCAGCGGCGGAATGTCGGGTGAAGCAGAGCTGGCAAACATCAGATGGAGCGTGTCATGGGTGACGGCCGTGCCCAGCGAGTGACCGATGATGGACCATTTGACCGGACCGGTACTGGCATTGCGCGCTTTGTTGAGTGCCTCGGCGATGGATTTGGCGACATGCATGCGAACGGGGTCGCGTACGGTGGGGAAGAAGCGGTAGAAAATGACATCAAGTATGTGGGTGCGGAAAAAGCCGTCGCCGGTACCGGACTGCGCCAGGCGTGTGAGCGTCTGAACCAGTCCGCTGCTGACCCCCATGGCAATCAAACGTTCTTTTATGCCATCCGACTCGTTTTCCCAGGCGTCGCGAATGCGTTCAAAAAGGTGATCGTAGGTGATCTCATGAAAGCTGTAGGCGTCGCTGAACTTTACCTTCGCCAGTGTGGAGTATGCGTCGTAGGATTTTTTTAAGGTAGCCTGGGCATCTTTCGACCAGTCTTTTTTGTACGCGCCCATGCCGTGGATCATAAATACCAGGTGCTTGCTCATGGTCTTTTCCTCCGTAATGAGAAATGGAACGATGAGACAGTAAGGCTACGCCTGTGCGGTGGGTGTGGCTATTAGACTAATGGCTAGGGGGCAAGAAGAATGGGGACGGAGGGAATAAATAATATTCCCTCCGTCCCCATTCTTTTCAGGCACAGTTTGTGCAGACCCGTTTGGGGTAATATCGACATCAATCTGGGATTGGCATGAACAACGAGCAAAAAGGCGGGGGACGCCCCCCGGTAATCTGGTTCACTGGTCTGTCGGGTGCAGGCAAAACCACACTGGCTCAGGAGGTGGAGCGGCTGCTGGTGTCGCAAGCCTGCCCGGTTGTCCGCTTGGACGGGGACATTCTACGCAAAGGCCTGTGCACTGACCTGGGATTCTCGCTGGCAGATCGCACCGAAAACATGCGCCGTGCGGCTGAGGTGGCTCGTCTGTTTGTTGATGCCGGTCATGTGGTGCTGGCGGCGTTTATCTCCCCCATGGCTGAGGAGCGCGCCCGGGTGCGTGCGCTGATTGAGGCTGACGGGGGCCGTTTTATTGAAGTCTACGTGCAGGTGCCGCTGGCGATCGCCGAGCAGCGCGACGTTAAGGGTCTGTACCAAAAGGCCCGGCGCGGCGAACTGAGCAATTTCACCGGCATTGATTCCCCCTACGAAGCACCTGTCTCCCCGGAGCTGATCGTGTCCACGGAGCACGACACACCGCAGCAGTCGGCAGCAAAGGTCCTGGCCTGTCTGTAAGAAAGAATGGGGACGGAGGGAACAAAGAATGGGGACGGAGGGAATACTTTTTAACCACTCTGGTTAAAAAGTATTCCCTCCGTCCCCATTCTTTTTACAGCAGCAGCCATAGGGGAATGACGGCAAATGCCAGCAGGGTCTGGGCGCTGATGATGTTGGCCATCATCACGGCATTGCCGCCCAGCTGCCGGGACAGGATGTAGGCTGAGGTAGCGGTAGGCAGGCAGGCCAGCAGCAGCAGGACCTGCTGGCTGAGTGTATCGAGCTGCAGCCACATTGCCAGACCCAGCATCAGGCCCGGGAACACCACAAATTTGAGCACGCTGGCCAGCACAATGGTGGGCCAATCCTGCCTGACGGTGCCCAGGCTGAGGGCAACGCCGACGGCCAGCAGGCCCAGAGGCAAGGCGGCACTGCCCAAACGCGCCAGCAACTCGTCAATCCAGACCGAACCCAGCCCCAGGCCGCTGATGTTGAGCGCAACGCCCAGTACACAGGCGACGATAAGGGGATTTGTGAGCAGCCCTTTCAGTACGCCGCTCAGCGTTTTGCTGTTGCCGTCGATGACCAGTGAGAAACAGATGACGCTCAGAATATTGGCCAGCGGGATCATGATGCTGACCGCAATGGCGGCGATCACCAGCCCGGGATCGCCAAACAGTGCGCTGGCCACAGCCAGGCCAATATAGGTGTTGAAGCGGATGGCGCCCTGAAACAGGGACGTGAAATCGGCGGCGTTGCGACTGACCCATGGCCTGAGCAGCCAGGTGAGCGCGCTGGTCAATAGCAGTGCCGCGCAGATGACCAGAGCGAAGCGTCCGAAGTCGGCATTGCTGAAATCGGCCAGAGCCAGCCGATGCACCAGCAGCGCGGGAAAAGCAATGTAGTAGGTCAGGCGCTCAATGCCCGGCCAGAACTCGGCGCCGGGAAAGTTGATCCGGCGCAGCAGCGCGCCGAACAGTATCAGCAGAAATACGGGACCCAGGGCATTGGCTATCATGGGTGCATGATGAAGCAAGAATGGGGACGGAGCAAGAATGGGGACGGAGGGAATAAATTTTTAACAACCAGGCTAAAAAGTATTACCTAC
>NZ_JBBDNQ010000016.1:0-105696 GCF_040877505.1 Pseudohongiella sp. | reverse complement strand
CGCCTACGAATGCAGCTAGCTGCTTTGGATAGCGCAATGGAAGTCTCGGATCTCGACATTCCTGGATACAAACTGCATCCGCTAAAAGGTGATCGCAAAGGCATTTGGGCCATATCTGTTAGTGGCAACTGGCGGCTGACCTTTGAGTTCCGTGATGGGCATGTGTATCTGCTTGATTATGAGGATTACCACTAATGGCTATGTACAACCCACCGCATCCCGGCGAATTCATAATGGCAACTTACATGGAGCCATTCGGTCTTAGCTGCCGATTCTTGGCTGATAAGTTGGATGTTTCTCCGTCTACATTGAACCGGATACTTAAGCCTCAGAGCGGAGTAAGCCCGGAAATGGCGCTTCGACTTTCCAAGGCAATCGGACGGAGTCCTGAGAGTTGGCTTGCCATGCAGGATGCCTATGATCTGTGGCATGCTGGCAGGAGTCTCAAACTGGATAGGGTGCAAAAAGTTGAACTTACCGCTGCATAACAATCGATTGCACGCGACCAGCTACATTGGCGCGTGAATACGGGCGTTATGCGGCAAACCCGACAGAGTGCCAGTAGCAGATGACACTAATTGAACCTGAGACAGATCGTCTATTGCTTCGGCAATGGCGTGATAGCGATAAAGAGCCGTTCTCTGCACTTAATGCGGATCCGAGGGTCATGGAGTATTTTCCGTCGATACTGAGCAAATCTGAAAGCGATTCTGTCGCTGACCGTTGCAAGTCGCTGATTGCGGATAGGGGTTGGGGGTTTTGGGCAGCCGAGCTGAAGGAATCGAAACGCTTTATCGGTTTTGTTGGACTACATGTGCCCTCTGATGACTTGCCATTCTCACCATGTGTGGAGATTGGTTGGCGGCTGGCCTATGAGCACTGGGGAAAAGGTTACGCTACCGAAGCGGCGTTGACAGCGCTGAATGTTGGCTTTCAACAGCTGCTGCTGGATGAAATTGTATCCTTTACAACACTAGGCAATCTTAAGTCTCAGGCGGTAATGAAACGAATCGGAATGACCATGACCGAAGTCTTTGAACATCCAGCGTTGCCAAAGGAAAGCCCACTCAGGCAGCATTGTCTTTATCGACTAACGGGCAAACGATATGTTCCATAGCCATCAATTGCACGCGACCAGCTGCGCTGGCGCGTGAATACGGGCGTTACGTGCTCAGAGGAAAGAGATGAAGATCGACTTTAGCTGGTCAACTTGGGTAAAAGTAGGGATAGTGATAGCAGTGCTCATCGCAGCACCGTATTTCGTCCCATTTGCACTGGAGTTCGTCATAGTAGCCGACCTCATGGGACTGGAAGCGCTGATTGTCTTTCTAGCTGCTAGCGGGAAGTATTGGTTTCGAGTCCTATCGCTCAGGCTTTCAGCCTTCATCCAGCATATAGCTGAGACTGCTGCGTTGGTTGCAGAGCTATACCTTTTTGAGCCGCGGGTCTTCGTTCCGCACGCGACTGTTAGTAGCCTGTGTCTGGTCCTGGCGAGCTCCATGCTTCTCTGCTGCGCGGTATGGATTCCTCCAATGATCATGAGTGCGCAACTGATATCGTGACCACACATAACCATTACATGCGCCTTCGGCGCCGGATGCAACCTGAGGTTGCACACTATTCAACTTGTGAAAATCGACAGAAAGCAAAACATCATCTCAAGCCGCGAGAGGGGGTTACTGGCACCAGTCTGGAATCACGACATCTCTTTCGATGAGATAAAGCCAGGTTTGCTCAGATATATCGATAGAATCGAATTTCAGGCAGGGTTGTTAACCCCTTTCGTCTGGTTATTCGCTCAGGTGTTCTATCGACATCGACAGCGACGTTGGAAAGCGCTGCTTAAAAACGAACGTGAATGAAAGTATATGGCTAACAATGACAGTCAGGCCAACGCGGCTAAGCTGCGCGGCTGATGCCAGGGCGTTATGTATCAGTTAAAGTCAGAGGGCACGGATTATGTCAGGTAATAACCTAAACGCCCGAGTATCCATTTACAAAGAGGTTCTTGCTAGTGGAGAAATCCAGGAAATCTACCAAAATCTTGTCGGCATTGTTCAAGGCCTTCGAACTGAATTTTCAAAGAAATACAACGACGAGTTCTCAGTAGCAAACGTATTGCATGGCTACATCGACTATACCTACTTCTATTTGCAAAATGACTATCTAAAAAGGAACAAGCTTAAGTTTGCCATTGTTTTCAACCACCAGCAGGCACACTTCGAGCTGTGGTTGCTCGGACAAACGAAAGATGTACAAATTCGTTACTGGGGAAAGCTAAAAGGCGTAGCGTGGATAAATCCTGAAGAAATGCCAGAATATTCAATTTTTGAAGTTACACTTCTGGCCAAACCGGATTTCGACAATATTACAGAGCTATTTGAATCTATTCACAGTGTATTTGGAGCACTGTCACAGGAAATATTCAACACGCTTAAGGCATACGAGTAGAGTCGCATAACCAAACCAAGCAGAGCGCACTCAGACTGCCAAAAGTCGAACCTTTATTAAGGAACAAAGGATGGAAAAAATGTTTACTAACAAAGAAAGAAGATATATCGAGAATCTGATGAAGAGCTCTAAGGAAACCGATCCTGTTTTGTGGCCGAGCTGGGGCGCCTGGGTTTCATTCGGGCTTGGCGGCTTTCTCATAGCATCGGCGTGTTTCATAACCGCTTCGAATCTGAGCATAGAAACCATCGGTTCTGTACTAATGCCGGGAATTTTCGCAGGGGCAGTTCTGGTTGTTGGGGGCTATTGGACCCAGTACAAATCTAAGAAATCTGAAGGCGACAAGATTCTCGCTGGGATTCTAAGAAAGCTAATGAAATAGTATTGCGGCGACCGGCACATAACCAGCGCTTGCAATCGTTACGACGAGAGGAGACCCACCTTGAAGGAGCTTGGATAGATAGCCAGGATGGTTTGGTGGCTGACGAAGTCTGTGGGCGGATTGAATGGCTGCTTGTAACAAACGGTTGCCCCGCTGATGAAGGGCGTTTTGAGGCATAGGAGAGTTCAGTGATACTTGAGGTAGCGATACTAGACGTGAAGCCCGGCCAGACTGATGAATTTGAGTCTGCGTTTAAAGAGGCTCAAATGATCATCGTCGGCATGAGCGGGTATCAGTCCCATCAGCTACAAAGATGTCTGGAAAACACCAACCGGTATATTCTCCTGGTCAACTGGGAGACCTTGGAGGACCATACCATTGGTTTTCGTGGTTCGGAAGAGTATCAGAGGTGGCGCGCGTTGCTACACCATTTTTATGATCCTTTTCCAACCGTCGAGCATTATACGCTGGTAACTGGCAATCAAGCTTAGAGGTAATAAATGAAGAAAGGAACACTGACATTTTTCAGTGGAAAAATGGGTGCGGGGAAAACTACGAAATCGCGTGAAATTGCTCAGAAACAGAATGCTGTCTTGATTTCAGAAGACGAGTGGCTTGGGGCAATATATCCGAATAGTATTGAGTCTCTGGAAGATTACATGAAATACTCTGCGCGGCTTAAACCTCAAATGAAGAAATTGGTTCAATCTGTATTAGCCGCAGGAACAGACGTGGTGATGGACTTCCCTGCGAATACTATTGCGCAAAGAAATTGGTTTAGAAGCATTTTTTCAGAGATCCAGGCCCCCCACGAATTGGTTTATATCGACCTGCCAAACAGTGTTTGCTTAGATCAGATCGGTAAACGGAGAATCGAACAGCCTGAGAGGGCAGCGACTGATACGGAGGCGATGTTTGATCAGATTACAAAGCACTTCGTAGCGCCCACACCAGATGAAGGTTTTAATACAAAGGTCATTGCGGGAAATGTATAAATTTTGAAGGAAAAGAAACTATGTCATTAACGAAGCTACTTGTCCCAACCCATACGCAAATGCTTGGAGCGCTCTCAAATTGGTTGAAGAAGGCACAGGAACAAATGCCGAAAGCAGACGCGGAAGCGCTGTTATCCAAGCGTCTCGCGCCGGACATGTTTCCTCTATCGACTCAGATTAGGTTTGCCTGCGTGCAGGCTCAAGAGGCAATATTCCGACTTAAAGGAGAGGCTTTCCCGAAATCTATCGGTGAGCTGCTTGAAGAAGGGCGAAATGCAGGCGAGCGACCTGGTTCGCTCGCAGATGCTCAAACTCGGATTGATGAAACTATTGCTTTACTGGGTATCCTGGCCTCCGACGCCCTGGATGTAAAACCGGATATGCCACTTGTGCACGAGCTTCCGAATGGTATGATTCTTGATTTGACCGCCGAGCAATATGCCCGCGATTGGGCATTAGCCCAATTTTATTTCCATATAATGATCGCCTATTCAATATTGCGCAGCGAGAATATCGAGCTTGGGAAAGCTGACTACGTAGCGCACATGTTTCCATATATCCGCCCTGAAACGTTACCTAAAGGTTAAGAGCTTTGGTCCGGCACATAGCACCCGTTATCCCAGTGCAGTTGATACTTCCGAACTCAGACTTTGAGAGAAGCTACCGAGAGTACATTGAAGAACTGGGTGCCGAAGAGCGCTATCCATTCCCCCTGGATTTTGATCATATTGATTTTGCAGGGCTGCTGGCAAAATTGGAACAATTCAGACACGGGGTTGACCTACCAGAGGGTTTTGTTCCGTCGTCTACTTACTGGCTGGTAGACGAAGGCGAAATACTCGGAGTGTCCAATCTCAGGCACTACCTCAACGACAGGATACGGCACGTGGGAGGCCACATAGGGCTCGGCATACGGCCTTCCAGCCGGGGCAGGGGGCTTGGTAATGAACTTATGAAGCTCACTATCGAGAAAGCCATTGAACACGGAATTCGTGAAATCCATATTCATTGTCACAAACACAATGAGCCTTCGGCAAAGATGGTAAAAGCCAATGGTGGCACCCTGGAATCGGAAGTGAATGATGGCGGAGAGATTGTCCAGCGCTACGTGGTCAATGCTCCTTAGCAATCGCAAACAATACGGCTTTCCTGGCTCAGTACCTGGGGTTCAGTGAGATAGATGAAATATGGGTGCTGACTCGCAAAACCACCTGATGATACGTATCACTCGGGCCGAACGATGGTCGGATGTTCATGGGATTCGTAGCATCTTGCTCTTTGGTGTAAGCGCGATTAGCTCACAGTGCGCACGACAGGCAAAATAGTGCTTGCATAAAGCAAGTTCTTGTACTGGAATACCTTATGACCGATACATTCCCCAGCCGATCCAACTGTCCGATCAACTACGCGGTAGAGTCGTTTGGTGACAAATGGACTTTGCTTATAATTCGCGACCTGATGTTTAAGGCTAAGCAGTCGTATGGTGACTTCCTGACATCCAGCGAAAAAATTTCCACCAATATCCTGGCCGACCGTCTGAAGCGGCTCGAAGAGCTGGGTATTGTGATGAAGGAGGTGAATGAGTCCAATCGCTCCAGAGTAATCTATTCCCTCACACAGAAAGGTCTGGATCTGCTACCGATAATGCTTGAGCTCACTGAATGGAGTGGCAAGTACGACGCGCAAACCAGCGCATCTCAGGCATTCCTGGAGCGCATTGCAAAAGACAAGCAGAGGTTGATCAGGGAAATACGGGCGACCTGGGAGTATACTTGAAACCAGTAAATGTACTTCTTTAATTGTGGCTGCCCAGGCAGCCAGGCTGATCAGAACGTTTGGTGAAAGAGGTCAGGGATCAATGAAGAAACTCGTCATTCTGCAAGTGTTGCTGGCCTCCCACTCAAGCGGGTTGGCCGCACAGGACCCGGTTCACATGGGCGCGGGACCCCATGATGTCGCCGCTTTTGTCCAGCGGCTCGAATCTCTGCGCGAAGAGGCCAGCATCCCGGGGTTGTCCGTTGCTGTCGTGAAAGATCAGGCGATAGTTCTGGCGGCAGGGCTGGGTTACGCTGATATCGAAAACGGTGTTCCCGCAACCGCCGAGACCGCCTACGACGTCGCTTCGCTCGCCAAGCCGCTTTCTGCTGTCGTGGCCCTGAGACTGATGGAGACAGGTGTACTTGATCTTGATGTACCGATGGTGGGTTACAGCGATTGGGGTGACTTCTGCACAGACTTCAGCGAACAACCTTCCATCTTCGCCCGGGATCTGCGCTGTCAGCCGGCAGATCACACGCTTCGACACCTGCTGTCGCACACGGCAACGGGGACGGCGGGTATCCGGTTCTCGTACAACCCCGTCCTTTACTCCTGGGCATCGCGCCCGATAATGGCTGCCGCTGATGCTTCATTCTCGAACCTTGTCGAAGAGCATGTCTTCATGCCAGCGGGCATGGGCACATCGGCCCGTAAACACCGGGATCTTCCGTTGCGCGAGGATTTGAGCCAGCGCCTGGCCCCGCCTTATCAAGTTGACAGTGCCGGTACAATCCTGCGTGCACCGAATCTCTCGCCACAGGGGGACGGTGCTGCGGGTGGCGTCGTCACGACAGTGCTGGATCTTGCCAGGTTCGACATCGCATTCGATCAGGGAACGCTGGTCTCAGCGGAGTCGCGAGCAGAAATGATGGCGCCAACGATGTCAGGCAGCGGTGAAGTGCTTCCGTACGGGTTGGGGTGGTTTGTGCAGGAATACCAGGGATACACGCTTGTATGGCATTCGGGTTGGTGGGAGGATGCTTATTCCGCCTTGTACCTGAAGATGCCGGCGCTGGACCTCAGCTTTATCCTGTTGGCGAACAGTGAGGGTATCTGGTGGGATAATCCACTGGACCGGGCCGAGGTGCAGCGCTCCGAATTCGTCCAGGCGTTTCTTCAGACGTTTGCTGGGCAATGATCTCTGACAGGAGTTATTCAGCATGTATGTCCCGGACCACTTTAAGCAAGAAGACAGAAACACGCTTCAACTGTATATACGTGAGTATGGTTTTGGGATGCTGATTGTCGCTGACAATATGGGAATTGACGTAAACCACGTCCCCTTTCATCTGAGCCCGGGCAACGACCATGCACCTGGGTATTTGCACTGCCATCTGGCCAGAAGCAATCCGGTCTGGCAACGTTTGCAGAAAGGCGCGCAGGTTCTTGCGGTATTTCAGGGGCCAGATGCCTACGTTTCGCCCTCGTGGTATCAAACCAAGGCAGAAACAGGCCGTGTTGTACCCACGTGGAACTATCTGGCTGTCCATGCTGAAGGCAGCGCCCGGATTATTCAGGATCCGGCATGGCTGCAGCAACATCTCCGTCAACTGACAGACCAGCATGAGTCGAAAATGGAGTCTCCCTGGTCTGTGGATGACGCGCCTGCGGAGTATACAGAGCGTTTGGTAAAGGCTATTGTTGGTGTAGAGATAGAAATCGAGACGCTGACAGGCAAACTGAAAGCAAGTCAGAATCAACCGGAGCGGAACCGGGCAGGTGTTAAAGCAGGGTTGGAAGCTGGTACGGAAGCGCACAGCCGTGCCATGGCTGATCTTATACAAATGTAGCAACATACGCTGGCGACACTGACGCAGTTCCCAGCCTTCACGCGGAATCCTGATAATGTCAATTTACGTCTGGCTCGTCGCATTGATCCAACTGGGTGTGCCAATGGCAGTCATAAGCTGGCTTATGTTCAATTGGCTGTACGGCGCCGGGCAACTGCCGCGTGAAGCGGGTCACAAAGCTATTCGCGAACATCTGACGTTCCTTAGAAAACGCCACAAAACGCACAAAAGCAAAAACGGCAACTATCTGTACAAGCAGTGGTTGTTTTTTGGCGGTGGGTTCTATGGGCTGGCTGTTCTGTGGACTTTGCTGGTAATAGAAGTTGGGGAGCTGGTAGGGCTTATTGCCAATTTTGATTTGGCTGCATGGTTTGCTGATGGGGTCCTCTCGCTGGTACTGAATGTTATCGTGTCCCAGTTCGGCAATATCATCACAGCGCTGCTTTGGTTTGCATACTGGCCAGAAGATGGCGGTGGTGCGATCGTCGCATGGGTCATCACGGCATACGGTGGGTACCTGTTTGGCATCCACTTTGCTCGCGAAAGAGAAACCCTGCACAGCATATCCGACCTCGTAAGCAAGAATAAATGGAAGCGCCGGGGCGAGTAAAAACGCGACAGGCAGAAAGTGAGGAAGGCAGATGTCACAGGTTCAGAAATATCCGGCAGGCTGGCGTTTATTGCACTGGTTGATGGCGCTGATGGTACTGACCTTGATACCCATCGGGCTGTGGATGACGGCACGAGCGGAAGCCGATATCTGGGGGCGACTGACAGACACTCTGTACAGTTCCCACAAAGCCGTTGGTTTTGCTGTACTGCTGTTGATGATCGTGCGGATATCGGTAAAAATCTGGTTGAAAGGGCCGCCTTATCCGGATGAGATGCCGCGCAAACTGCAGATGGCAGCCAAGGGTTTGCATCATTTAATGTACGTGCTGCTGGTGCTGACGCCCCTGTTCGGTTGGGCGGGCGTGACGGCGTATCCGGCGTTGGTGACGCTGGGCGGTTACCACCTGCCGGCCATGCCTTTTGTCCCGCAGGGCGATCAGCTGGCGGCCCGCTTGTTTGCCATACACGGCGCACTTGCCATCAGCCTGGGCGTTCTGGTTGCTGGTCACATCACGGCGGCTTTCCGTCATATGATCCGCAAGGATGGCATCTTCCGCCGGATGATTTAATACAGAGTTGTGACAGGTCATGTTACGGCCAATCACTTTACGTCAAGGCACTTCAAACCAGGGATCGACCATGAAACTTATTTATACGCACGACAATATTGTGGTTTTGCATTCTGTAAAAAATATTCTTGCATTAAATGGAATAGAATCATTTGTCAAAAATGAACATACAATTCCGGTTGGCGCCAATCATGGCATCAACAATACATTCCTTGAACTCTGGCTCCGGGATGACCGGGATGATGAAAAAGCTGCCGCGATCATTGAAAGTGAGATTGAAAACCAGAATCCAAAAGATGCATGGACTTGCAGTGGTTGTGGCGAAGAGAATGACGGAAGCTTTGATGTGTGTTGGAAATGCCAGAATGCACCATCTGGCAAGTGACCATGAATTACGATGAGTTCAATCAGTATTGCGGCTCCTTTCCCGCAACCACACATGTTGTACAATGGGGTAACTCCCATGTCTGGAAAGTTGGCGGGAAAGTATTTGCGATTGGGGGCTGGAGTCAGAACGACAGGGCTGCTTTTACATTCAAAGCGTCTGACCTGAACTTCGATTATCTGAGTCACCATGATGGATACAGACCAGCGCCGTACTTTGCCAACCGTGGCATGAAATGGATACAGCAAACCGAGGCGTCAGGGAGGCTGGATGAAGAGTTACGGTACTATCTGGCCGAGTCCTATCGTCTGGTAAGCCTTGGTCTTTCCAGAAAGAAAAAACAGGAACTGGGTATAAATCTGCAGAAAAAGTACTGAGAACCACGTTATCAGGCGACAACAGGAGGATAAGATGTCTGAGCCCGTTTATGCGTTGAATCTATTTGATGTCTCTGACAAAGAGGAGTATCTGGCGTATTCACGCCAGTCGGCAAAGGAAGTGCAGGCTCACGGTGGCCGTGTTGTTGCACTTGGCAAGTTTCGTGTCAGTGCCGTTGGCGATATAAAGCCTCGCTCAGTTATGATTGTTGTAGAGTGGGCCTCAATGGAGGCGTTTGAGAGCTATCGCAATGATCCCGCCCTGGCAGCGCTTCATCCCCATCGCGTCAATGGTACGAGCAATTATATCTGGCATCTGTTCGACAGGCTTGAGGATCTGAGGCCTCTACTGAAGTAAATGCGGGTGTGATGATCCAACTGCCTTATGATGATTTTGGTCCGAGCAAAAACCATATGATCACACCGGCGACGGGCAGAAACAGCATCAGTAATATCCACAACAATTTTGCGGTCCCGCTGGCGGAGCTCTGGGCGACCTGAATAATTGCCCAGATGACCACAATCAACCAGAGTACGCCGAGAATACCTGTTACCTGAATATCCATTGATACCATCCTCCTGATGCCAAAATGCAATAGCCGGGGCATGCGACTTTGGAACTTTCGCTCCCGGGCGCGCTTGCCAATGCTCCTTAGGCTACTCCACCGCTCATGCTAAGACAACGTCTTTTGCTGGTTGCAGGCTAAATCGTTTTTATCCAGTCAATACACAGATGGAAATCCCCTTCGCTTTTGTCAGCCAGCAGGAATCCGATTTCCTCAACCCCGGCCGGATTGAAGGCGGGGCCTGACAGGGTGCGGCCTCGGATCGTGGGTTTGAGCTGGCTGAAGCCCAGCCGTAGCTCCAGCCATGCATTGTCAATGGATTTGAAGGTTGTGGCGTAAGCAATGCGGGAGCTCCCGACGTGGGCGCTGGTGTAGAGCCTGAACTGGTAGCTGCGTCCATCGCCCTTAACGCGCAACAGAACGCTGTCTGCGCTACTGAGATCATGATGTTGCTGCCTGGCACGAATCGAAGCAAATCCGCCGTTGTTTGCCAGAGAAATGCAGCCGGTAAAATGCAGTTGGCCGTCAATGACATGTGGGCCGCCACGGGACTGCCCGCCCATAACGCCGTCGTTGATGGCGTGCCACTTGGCTGCGCAGGCCGGATCGCTAAAATCCATCAGGGAAACTGCTGCGTAGTTGTTTTCAGGCATAGGTTTTCAGGGTGCTGCTACGGTTATGATTGAAATGTTGAACTAAGGTACCATGCGGGCATGCCAATTGGCTTCAAGCCTACACGAGAATCCGATACGAAAAGCCCATATAATAAGCACACAATCAGGTTGCCTTCTTGGGGCGGCCAACAACGAGGAGAGCAGGAATGTTCAGCCACATCATGCTGGGTACAAATGATCTAGAGAAATCAAAAAAGTTTTATGATGCAACGCTGGGTGCCCTCGGCGTCAATCCTGGCGCCATCGATGCCAAAGGGCGGTGTTTCTACCGCACCAAGACCGGGGTTTTTGCACTGAGCAAACCGATCAACGGGGAGCCCGCCTGCAATGGTAACGGCAGCACCATAGGGTTCGCGGCGGAAAGTCCGGAAGCGGCTGATGCGTGGCATCAGGCTGGACTGGCCAACGGCGGCACGGCCTGCGAAGATCCACCCGGTATTCGTGAAGGCGCTGGCGTTAAATTGTATCTGGCGTACTTGCGTGATCCGGCTGGCAACAAACTTTGTGCCTTGCACAGGGTTGTGTAGAGCGGCATCTGACACCATGAAAATGCCGATGCTGAACCGGGCTCTGTGTCCTGGTCCAGCATCGGCTCTCACGGATTGCCCTGTTGCGAGTTTTATCTTACTCCTCTTCGCTTTCTTCGTCTCCTTCGCCTTCATCACTTTCCTCGCCCTTCCTCTCGAGCGCTTCCGTGTGACGCAGGAAATCAGCTTGATCACCGTAGTAATCATCAATCGCATGTTCCGATGCTACGGGGCTGAGGTAGAACGATTCGGTCAGGCCCTCTTCGCGCATGGCCAGACCTGTCAGGCAGGCCTTGATAACGTGCGCACTGTTCAGCGTCGTCATGTAGGTCGGGTCCAGATAAGGGTGCAGTTCTACCAGCTCAAAGCCGACAACATTGGCTTCCGCACATAACCGACGCACAATGGTGATCGATTCACGCATATCAAGGCCACCGGACACCGGTGTGCCGGTCGCCACTGCAAATGCCGGATCAATGACGTCGATATCAAATGAAATGTAGAGTTTGCGTCCTTCTTCACTGGCTTCGGCGACCACGCGCTCGAGCGTCGCATCCCAGCCTCGCTGTTCTACTTCAGCCATGGTGTGATAACGCATGCCGTTCTCGCGCATCCATTTAAAGGCGGCTTCGTCGGGGCCGCTGGAGCGCAGACCAACCTGAATATAGTCTTCTATGCGCACGTGCCCTTCATTGAGCAGGCGATATACAGGCGCACCGTGGCTGATCAGGTGGGGGCTGCCCCACCAGGCGTCGTAGTGAGAGTCAAAATGTATGACAGAAACTTTTTCCTTGCCATAAACATCAGCCATTGCTGCCACGTTGGGATAGGACAGCGAGTGATCGCCGCCGACAATGACCGGCACGGCGCCAGTGTTGCCGATCTCGCGGACAACTTCACGAATATGCTGCATTGAGCGTTCGGTGCTGGCGTTATCGATTGCAATATCGCCGTAGTCGACAATATTGAGCACGCTGCCCGGATTGACCTGTACGTACTGATCCATGCCACCGAGTGCGCGTCCTCGTACCCGCATGTCGGTAGTTGCCTGGGCGCCCGAATCGCGCCAGCCCGAGCCCATGTTCAGCGGCGCGCCGACAATAGCAACGTCAACTTCTGCGGCTTCCAGGTCTTCAGGTGTCAGCGCCAGCGGAAAACCACCAAATGTGGGTGGCCCACCACCGCCGTTGTAGCGGCCGAGCGAAATCGTGCCGGGTTCGCGTTCCGGGTCCATGGATGCGGGCCGACGCAGGCGCCAGGCATTGAATATGGGTGAATCTGTGTTCAGCGCGATATTGGGTGCGTCCCGACCCTCCTGGTAGCGCTGGGCGCTTACCACGCTTTGCATGGCTTCAACCCAGGTCAGAATGTGCTCAGGCGTGTTCTCTTCAAGATACTCAACGGTTTTTTCCAGATTGCCGCGGAAACGTCCGGCATCGGAACTTTCCAGAAATGCCACCTGTTCTTCACTGAGCAATGCAAGTTTATCGGAGACTGTGTCCGGCAGTTCGATACCGGGGCGTTCTTCCTCGCGAGCATCCTCGGTTTCATAAGGATAGGGATTGGTGCCAGTGACGTGCTCGGGCGTATCAGGGGCAGGGGCCGGTTGCGCTGCGATGTGGCCACTTGCCAGCCCGCCCATCATGATGGCGGCGGCCAGCGGCAGCAGTCTGGCTTTTGCGAACGATTGTGTTGTCGGGATTTTCATCATACAGTTTCCAGTCGTCTGTGCAATATTGAGGTCGCGTTTGAGTTGACGGTTTCCAGTCATGGTTCAGTCCTGCCCATGATCAAGCGCCAGCGGGTGGACTGCGTCAGGCGCGAAGCCGGCCTTGCGCGATGCCATACCTACGAGGCAGGCATTGAGCACGGCATTGGAGTTCAGGGCAGAGAGCCTGGACAAGTCCAGTACGGGTGCCATGTCGGTTATTTCGAATCCGACGATGTCGCGTGCTGCGCACAGGTAGCGCACCGTTGATGTGACATCCTGAATGCTAAGGCCGTTGGCGGCCACGCGTCCGGCGGCAATCATGTCGCCGGGGTCTATGACACTGACATCAATTGAGACAAAGAGTTGTTCCGGTAGCGCCGAAAGTTCGTTTACTACCCGTTCCATTACCGCGTTGTAGCCGGTACGATTGACCTCCGCCATTGTGTGATAGCGCACGCCGTTGTCCTGCAGCCACTGCAGCGTGGTTTCCGTGGCGGCGTTTCCGCGCAAACCTACGGTGATCAGGTCAGAGCCGTTGATAATGCCTTCGTCCAGCAGCATGAACAGGGCCTGGTCGTCCGAGATGGTATGCACGGCGTCGCGTCTGGCATCAGGATGGGCGCTGAAGTGGACGAGCCCGAAACTGCCGTTGCCATGTGTCTGGGCAACCCCTTTAACGGCCGGATACAATATGGAAGTGTCACCACCCACCATCATGGGCGTGGCATTGGTACCAGCGGTTTCGGCGACCATACTGGTCACGTGTTCAACGGAGCGCTCGATGCTCATGTTATCAACGCGGAAATCACCGTAGTCGACAACAGTCAGCACAGTCATGGGATCTACCAGCGTCTGGATATCAAGCTCGGCGATGGTGTCCAGTGAGCGCATGACGTTTGGACCGGCTTCTGCATTGCGGCGGCCACTGCTCATATCACTGGGAATACCGACAATGGCGACATCAACGTTGCCTGCGGTCAGGTCTTCAGGCCATACGGCAACCGGGGCACCCGCAAACGTGGGAATGCCGGACTCCGGGAACATGTAGCGATGGACACTGAAAGGGCCTGGTTCGCGTTTGTCGTCGCGCAAAATGGACGGCAGCAGCACGGTGTTGAAACCATTGGCTGTCACATTAAGCGGCATGGCGCCCATGTCGCGGCTTGGGTCGTAGCCCATTTCGCCGGCGACGGCAATCAAATCGGAAATTAGCGATTGAATGCTGGCGGCGTCGCGATTGGCCAGTTCCAGTTCCATTTGCCGTGCGGGCATAAATGGCAGGAAGCTGCCATTGGTAACAAAATTGCGTTCGCTGGATTGCAGACCTGCCAGCTTGTCACTGAGTTCCTCTGGCAGTTGCCAGTTCTCCGCACCAAACGCCAGTCCGGTGCAGAGTAGCGCGCCGACCGCCAGCGTTGTGAGCATGGGCAGGCGTCGGGACGTCTGTGTGGTTTTGGCATTGGTTTTGTGATTGGTTTTGCGACTGGTTTTGCAATTGATTTTGCAAAAGTCGGGCGTACGTATCGTACTGGACATGCGGCGTTGCTCCTGACCTGATCAATTTTCAGATAGTTGGATTAAGCAATTTGGGTGCCATAGGCAAACGTCATCGGGAAAGTGTCCAGATGAATTGCGATGACCCTTTATATAACAGGGGTTGTCCGGTTTCGATGCGTTAAACGACTGAGGTGGAGGTGTTCGCACCGCCTGTTTGCAGAATAGGGAAGTCTTGGGGCGTCGATAACAGCTGCGCACTGTTACGGGGCGTAAAGGGAAGGAGAGCCATAGCACCGGGGGCAAGCTGTTGCAGCTTGCCCCCGGACGTTGGGTGTTACGAAGGGATCAGGCCAGATCGAAGCGATCCGCGTTCATGACCTTGGTCCAGGCAGCTACAAAGTCCTTGACGAACTTTTCACCGGCATCATCCTGAGCGTAAACCTCGGACAACGCGCGCAGCTGCGAATTGGAACCAAACACGAGATCAACTCGGGTCCCCGTCCATTTGACAGCGCCGCTCTTGCGATCACGGCCCTCGAACACGTCTGCGTCAGCCGAGGTCGGCTTCCACTCTGTGTCCAGATCCGTGAGATTAACGAAGAAGTCGTTCGTCAGTTTGCCCGGCGTTCTGGTGAATACTCCGTGGCTGGCCTGTTTATAGTTGGCGTTCAACACTCGCAGACCACCGACGAGCACGGTCATCTCCGGCGCGCTGAGGGTCAGCAGTTGCGCCTTGTCGATCAGCATCTCCTCGTCCGACACCGTGAATGCGGCGCGGCGATAGTTGCGGAAGCCGTCTGCTTCCGGTTGCAGTGGCTCGAACGACTCGGCGTCGGTCTGCTCCTGCGTCGCATCGGTGCGGCCGGGTGAAAATGGCACAGTCACATCGTGGCCAGCATCTTTAGCCGCTTTCTCGACAGCGGCGCTGCCAGCCAGCACAATCAGATCGGCAACGGACACCCGCTTGTTGCCGGACTGTGCACTGTTGAAGTTCTGTTGAATGCCCTCCAGAGTCTTTAATACCTTTGCCAGCTGCGCTGGCTGGTTCGCTTCCCAGTCCTTCTGCGGCGCAAGCCTGATGCGGGCGCCATTGGCACCACCACGCATGTCGGAGCCGCGGAATGTGGAGGCAGATGACCACGCTGTGTATACCAACTCGGAGACAGACAGGCCAGAGGCCAGGATCTTGCCCTTAAGGTCAGCAATATCCTGCGCGTTCACCAGCTCGTGATCTGCAAGCGGCACGGGGTCCTGCCAGATCAGGTCTTCAGCGGGCACTTCCGGACCGAGGTAGCGGGACTTGGGTCCCATATCTCGATGGGTTAGTTTGAACCAGGCACGCGCGAAGGCATCGGCGAATTCTTCCGGGTTTTTGTGGAAGTGTTCGGAGATCTTGCGATAGGCCGGGTCTTCGCGCATGGCCATGTCAGCCGTGGACATCATGATATGCACGCGCTTTGACGCATCTTCTGCATCCGGTGCGTGGTCTTTGTCGGCCAGTCCTTTGGCTTGCCACTGATTGGCGCCAGCCGGGCTTTTGGTCAACTCCCACTCATAGCCGAACAGAACATCGAAATATGACATGTCCCACTGGGTGGGTGTTGGTGTCCATGCACCCTCGAGACCACTGGTAATGGTGTCACGACCTTTGCCGCTGCCGTAGCTGTTCTTCCAGCCCAGACCCATCTGCTCAATCGGTGCTGCTTCAGGCTCGGGACCGACATATTGGTTCGGGTCGGCGGCCCCGTGGGTTTTACCAAACGTGTGCCCACCGGCGGTCAGCGCGACGGTCTCATAGTCATTCATCGCCATGCGGGCAAACGTTTCGCGAATGTCCCTGGCCGATAGCAGTGGGTCCGGATTGCCATCGGGACCTTCCGGGTTCACGTAGATCAAACCCATCTGCACGGCTGCCAGAGGATTCTCCAGATCGCGTTCACCTGAATAGCGACTGTTGGGCTTGTCGCTGGTCGCCAGCCATTCTTCTTCAGCGCCCCAGTAAATATCTTCTTCGGGTTGATACACATCTTCACGGCCACCGGCGAAACCGAAGGTTTTAAAACCCATGGTTTCCAGCGCCACATTGCCGGTCAGGATGTACAGGTCGGCCCAGGACAGGCTGTTGCCGTACTTCTTCTTGATTGGCCACAGCAGGCGACGCGACTTGTCCAGGTTGCCATTGTCCGGCCAACTGTTTAGCGGCGCAAAGCGTTGATCACCAGCACCGGCACCACCGCGGCCATCGCCCATACGGTATGTGCCTGCGCTATGCCAGGCCATACGGATGAAAAACGGGCCATAGTGGCCATAGTCTGCCGGCCACCAGTCCTTGGAGTCTGTCATCAGCTCTGCCAGATCTTTTTTTACTGCGGCCAGGTCCAGTTTTTTGAACGCTTCCGCGTAATTGAAGTCTTCCCCCAGTGGGTTCGACTTTGCTGAATGCTGATGCAGGATATTCAGGTTCAGCTGGTTTGGCCACCAGTGCTGATTTGCGGTACCACTACCCCCAATTTTTGTGCGGGAGCCGTGCATTACCGGGCATTTGCCTGCAGTGTTGCCATTGTTGTTGTCCATGTCTGTCTCCAATTATTGATGGGGTGGGGAAATTTATTCTTGATCATCGACTATACATCATGTCCAATTGACCGAGGAATGATGATTTATCAACCAGTACGATAGATATTTTCTATGAAAGCCAGTGTGCAGATGAATTTACAGACGAATAGTCAGGCCAGGCGCGCAACATCTCCATGAAGCTCGCCATCCTTGACGCCGATACACTTCATGATTCCCTGCGGACACGCTACCTGAGCTATGGCGTGATGTTCGAGCGCCTGCTTGGCCAGTCCGGCAAAGACTGGGATATGTCAATCTATCGGGTAATCGACGGCCAGTATCCGTTGGATCCGTCCGGCTATGATGCTTTCCTGATCACCGGTAGCAAATTTGACAGCTTTGCCGATGACGACTGGATCGAGGCTCTTCGGCAGTATGCCCGTATGCTGTATCGCACCGGGCGACCGGTGGTGGGTGTGTGTTTCGGACACCAGTTGTTGGCGCACGCACTCGGTGGGCAGGCCGGGCGTTCGGATGCTGGCTGGGGCCTGGGTGTGATGCAGTACCAACTGGATCGGCATCCGCCGTTTGTTGATTCCCGCAAATCGGTCAACCTGATCGTCAGTCACCGGGATCAGGTGCTGGTGCTTCCCGATGGCGCCCAGCGCTTGCTGAGCAATGACTTTTGCCCCAACGCCGCGTTTTATATTCCTGGCAAGGTGCTGGCAATACAGGGGCATCCGGAGTTCAGTGTTGATTATGCCAGGGCTTTGTTGAATCTGCGCGCCGACCAACTGACGCCAGAGATGATTGCGCGTGTTGAGTCCAGTTTTGCCACGCCGCATGATGGAGAATTGGTAGGCAGCTGGATATGCAAATTTCTGGAACATACGACTACAAAATAAAAGGGCATAATAATGTATAAGAAACTGAAGAATGTTGTCGTCGTTGGAATCATCTGTGGCAGTAGTTGTGGATTGCTCAGCGCTCAGGAATGGGTGCCGTCGCGTTATGGCGCGGAGGATCGTATTGGCGCCGCGAACAACCTGAGTGCCGAGCGGGTTCTGCAGGCAGCGCAATTGATCAGCGCGGGCAAAGTCTATTCACTGGGCATTGATACTGAAGAAGGTGCACCTGCTTATGGTGGCCGCACCTACGATATTGACATTATAGCGTCCGGTAGCGGTGTGGAAGTGGGTGCCGATGTAGTGACATCCAACGATGAGCGAGTCACGACAAGTTTTGGTATCGGTTCGCAGATTGATGGCCTGGGACACCTGGGTATAGGCAATCAGTACTACAATGGACTGACTGCGTCAGATATTGTAAGTGACGAGGGGCTGGCTGAACTGGGAACTCATACCATACCGCCGATTGTCACGCGCGGTGTGTTACTGGATATGACCCGGCACTTCGGCGTCGACATGGTGAGCGCAGGAACTGCGTTTAATCAGGCAGAGATAGAAGCGGCCGCCAGTGCGCAGGATATCCGGATTCAGTCTGGTGACGTGGTTTTATTCCACACTGGCTGGATGCAACTGTTGGGTGTTGACAACGACCGGTTCATTTCCGGTCAACCGGGCGTGGGAGTGGAGGGCGCCGAGTACCTTGCCGAGCAGGGTGTGGTGGCTATCGGTGCTGACACGCCGGCACTCGAAGTGATTCCCTTTGAAAATCCACAGCGCGTTTTTGCGGTACATCAAACCCTGCTGGCCAAAGAAGGCGTTTATATACTGGAAAGCATGAATACGGCTGAACTGGCTGTCGATGGTGTCAGTGAGTTCATGTTTGTGCTGGGCCAGCCAAAATTCAAGGGTGCGGTTCAGGTGGTGGTGAATCCGATTGCAATCAGATAGCTCTGACTTAGAACAATAATGCTCTCGATGCTGAATTCGAAGCAAAAAAAAAGGCGCCCCTGGGCGCCTTTTTTAAATCAGCCTGTTAAAGCTGGGTGACAACAAATGTCATTGGTGTTTCGCTGTAGATAAGTGATCCGCCCTGGGCTGCGTATCCGATGAAGATTTCATAGTTACCCGCGTCCAGTGTGCCACTGAAAAGCTGTCCGGCTATGCTGGCACTCGAATTGGCGCTGCTATAAAAAGATATCAGACTTTCAATGTTCTGGTCCCAGACAAAGAAATCACCGTCACCATTTTCCATCAACCATTGGTCTACGCCGGCGGCTGAGGTGTATTTGATGACCACAAATACGTCAATTGCTTTGCCAACATCCGAGGCTTCGGGAAACAGCTCACCACTGACCACGATTTGATCGCTGGTCGAGAAACTGTTGGTGTAACTGGCGCCACCATTTGATGTTGCTCCAGCTTTAATAGTGGCACTGGAAGTCTGGCCGTTCGAATCTATCACCTTGTCGACGGTCGGCAGGTCGGTGTCCGGCACTGGTGTAGGGTCGGGCGTCGGTGCAGGGTTGGGCGTGGTATCGGTTGCGGCCGCCAGCGTAACCGTGTTGCTGTCCAGCGTGACCGCCGTTTGTGCCAGTGCGCGCCCGACCAGGGTGGCGCCGGTGTTCAGGGTGACGCCTGCGCCGGCAAGAATACTGCCGTGGAAGCTGGCATTGGTGCCTAGCGTGGCTGAGGTGCCGATCTGCCAGAACACGTTACTGGCTTTTGCACCGTTGATCAATTTGATCGCCGCGTTGTTATTGACAGTAAGGGCCTCTTCAACCTGGAACACAAACACTGCGCTTGAGTTGCTCTGGGCGTCAAGCACCAGTTCCCCGGTAATGTCAGCGGCATCGGTAAAGTGATACACGCCCGGGGCCAGAACCATGCCCATGCCCAGTGCGGCCGCCTGTTCGGTGGTCACAGGTTGTCCGGCCAGATTGTTATAGGCCACCAGCAGGTCGGCAACGGCTTGTGCCGCTACCGCATCGTTGGAACGAATCTGCCCTTCCTGTACGATGCCAGGTGGAAAGCCGGTGATTGCGGTGCCGGGGCTGACGCCGAGTTCGCCGGTAACCACAGTGGATCCGGTATTGGTGACCGTTGAGCCTGCCAGCACAGAGAACTGGGCGGCTTCGCCAAGATCAGGAATGCTCTGCGCAAACGCGGTGGTGGTGATGCTGCCTGCAAACACTGCAACAGTGAGCGCGGCAGATTGCATTATTATCGAAAACGAACTTTTTGTGGTTTTCATGGTGAAATACCTGATAGGTTTAGCAGTGGGCTAGCAGCCCTTGGATGTGCCACGGGTATTTCCGGGCGCAAAGGGGTCTGTTGTATCGGTTGAATACAATTAGAAAAGCAAAGAGGAGGAAGGGCTGAACGTGGCAGCTTGGCTTTGAAAGCGCTGCGTTCTGAGAGTGAGTTATCTCGTCTAGGTCACTATACGCGCAATTGCATTAATAGATAGCTAAATATTGAATGATATTTTAAATATTCTGCCCGCCCTGCTACAAGCGACCAATGAAGACAGCCAACAACTGAAAAATTCGAATACTCAAGGAGTATGCATGAACGAAAAAAGCTATGTCCCACCAGCAGTCTGGAGCCCGGAAGAAACCAGTGGTGGCAGATTCGCCAGTATCAATCGCCCCGTTGCCGGCCCAACGCATGATAAAGAACTGCCCGTTGGCAAGCATCCGATTCAGCTATACTCGCTGGCAACGCCCAATGGAGTCAAAGTCACTATTTTGCTGGAAGAGCTGCTCGCCCTGGGTTACACCGATGCCGAATACGATGCATTCCTGGTTAATATTATGGAGGGTGAACAGTTCAGCAGCGGATTCGTCAACGTAAATCCTAATTCAAAAATACCCGCCATGGTTGATCGCAGTGTGTCACCCCCGGTCCGGATCTTTGAGTCTGGCGCGATGTTGCTCTACCTGGCGGAAAAATTTGATGTCTTTATCCCCGGCGATGTCGCCGGGCGTGCCGAGTGTTTGTCCTGGTTGTTCTGGCAGATGGGCAGTGCCCCCTTTCTCGGCGGCGGTTTTGGCCACTTCTACGCCTACGCGCCGGAAAAATATGAATACGCGATAAACCGCTACACCATGGAGGTCAAGCGGCAGCTTGATGTGCTGGATCGTCAGCTGGCGACAAATCAGTATATTGCGGGTGACGAGTACACTATAGCCGACATGGCAATCTGGCCGTGGTACGGCGCGCTGGTAAACAATAAGGTCTATGACGCTGCAGAGTTCCTGCAGGCCCATACATACAGGAACGTGGTTCGCTGGACACAGGAGTTGGAACAGCGCCCTGCCGTGAAGCGTGGCACGATGGTCAATCGGTCCTGGGGCGAATTACATGAGCAACTGCGTGAGCGACATGACGCCAGCGATTTTGATACGCACACACAGGATAAACTCGGTTAGTCGTTTTCAGGAGCTTTTCAGGAGCTTGTCAGGAGAGACGTCCGAAATGGTTTTATGTGTATCGGGCGCAGCGCCGCGGTGAACAGAAATATGGTGCCGCTCAACTGCAGTGTCTCTTCCCAGAGCTGGCTTCGTTCGGCAGGCAGAGGCACTACAGATTTGTCAAACAACCAGGATGCCATGTAGAACAACACGCCGAGTCCTGTCAGCAGGCTGGCTGAGGTCAAAAGGATGCCGGTTTTGCATTGCCACAAAGGCCGGCGGTTGCGATAGACATGCGTCAATAACCAGATCCATCCGGCGCCCCCTGTCAGTCTTATCAGGTTCTCCGCGAGCTCCCAGCCCGGTTGTGAGCCCAGTTTGTCGATATCGATCTCGCGCACCATGATGGACAGGCACAGCATGGCCAGCACCAGGTGGCAAAGTCGGAGGCTTGTTGAGCTGACTGGCTGTCGTCCTGCCTGCAGCGCATGGGTCGCCAGCGCCAGCAACAGAAAAAACACCTGGGTATTTTCGATGATACGATTCTCATGCGTAACGCCAATGTCATGAGTCCATAGCCAGGTGGCCGCGAACGCACATACAGCTGCAATAACAACGGTCAGCGCACAGATCAGGGCTGTTGTGGTGGAAATTCGCTGGTTTTCATGGTGGTAGGTGTTCGGCATCTTTTGTGCTTTACCCGTCTAGGGATAAATGGCGAAACAAGTTCGCCTCAATCCTGATCGTTCAGAATACCAATACCGCCGAAATAATGGTACCCGCAACTGGTTGGTGATATGAAAGTGCTCTAAAATAGAGGTAAGAAATGACTGTTTTTGGCGCAGATAAAACTTTTCCTGTAAATAATCAATGTGACAACCAATGATTAAAGACGACAACGAAATTGCCCTGATGCGTAAGGCCGGGCAGTTACTGGCGCAAGTATTTGCGGCCCTGGATGATGTTGTGTGCGTTGGCAAAACAACGATGGAGATAAATGACTTTGTCGAAGATTTCATCGTGAATACCCTGCACTCTCGCCCCGCCAGCAAGGGACAGTATGATTATCTGTATGTGCTCAATGCGTCGGTCAATGACGTGGTGTGCCACGGTTTGCCCAGCAACTACAGACTCAAGGGCGCTGATATTGTCAACCTTGACATAACACTGGAAAAGGACGGTTTTATCGCCGATTCCAGCAAAATGTACGTGATGCCCGATGCGGGACCTGAAGCCAGAAAACTGGTCAGGATAAGCAACGAAGCCATGTGGAAAGGCATACATGCGGTAAAAGCAGGCGCCACTCTGGGTGACGTTGGTCACGCCATTCAGCAACATGCAGAGGCGTCTGGATACAGCGTAGTCCGGGAGTACTGCGGCCACGGTATTGGCCGGGAGATGCATGAAGAGCCTCAGGTTCTGCACTATGGCAAACCAGGTGCCGGGCAGCGCCTGGTCAGCGGCATGACGTTTACCATTGAGCCCATGATCAATCAGCGCGGCGCAAGAACCAAATCGAAAAAGGATGGCTGGACTGTTGTCACGCGCGATGGTGGCCTGTCTGCGCAATGGGAGCACACGGTGCTGGTGACGGAAACCGGCTGCGAAGTATTGACACTCCGTGCAGAAGAATAATCCCACCGTCCCCTTTTCAGGGTTGGCATGCCCGTTGGACGGAGCGGCGTTGACCGCCCGAGATGGTAGCTGGCGCTGCGAGCACGGGCACAGTTTTGATGTGGCGCGGCAAGGCTACGTGAATCTGTTGCCGGTGCAGAAAAAGCGCTCTCGCGATCCGGGCGACAGCAAGGACATGGTGGCCGCGCGGCAGCGCTTTCTGGCGGCGGGTCACTATGCACCGGTAGCTGCGGCAATCAACAAGGCCTTGCTGGCGGATCTGGCTACCGACAAGATGGCCGGTTTTCTGGACGCCGGTTGCGGCGAGGGTTACTACCTGAGGCAATTGGCCGTCGCCGCACAAAGACCGGATCGCCTGGCGCTGATGGGTCTGGATATCTCCAAATGGGCTGTACAGTCCGCCGCAAAACAGGATCACCATGTGTGCTGGGCAGTGGGCAGCAACGCCAATCTGCCTGTGCTTTCGGGCTCACTGGACCGGGTCTTGTGCATGTTCGGTTTCCCGGTATACAGTGAGTTTGCCCGCGTATTGCGTGATGGCGGGTTAGTGGTCCAGCTGGATCCGGGTTCGGAACATTTGCGGGAATTGCGCGAAATCATTTACCCAAGCCTGAGGCCTGCGCGCGAAAACAAGAGCGATCCGCCTGCCGGATTCGAGCGGGTGGCAACCGAATCGATACGATATGTCTGTGATATTAGGAATGCCGGGCTGGTACAGGACCTGTTGACCATGACACCGCATTTGTACCGGGCCAATGCCGAGGGGCGCGCTCGTGCGGCGGCACTGACATCCCTGTCAGTTACAATCGACGTTGGGCTTGTCACTTTGCGAAAAACAACACAAACGGAAACCGAACCATGAAAGATGCGTTACGCAAATTATGTCGCCCGGTGCTGGCGTTCTTCGAAAAAGGTGAGCCGGCTGCCAGCTACCGCCCTTCACACCGGATGATCCTGTTGGCTGCTGCCACGCTGTTTCTGATTCTGTTCTGTGTGTCAGTGTATTTTGCACTGTCGGCAGGTCAGTTGGGCGCGGTGATTCCTGTTATTGTCTTTTTTGTGGTCAGTGTGGTCAGCCTGATTGTGGCGACACTTGGCAGCGACACTGCGGTTGCGCGCATCTGGGGTCTGAAATAGCGATGCAGTCAATCAGGTCCTGGCGTGGCGAGGCATTCAATCAAGTGCCCGATTCAGATAACCGTATCCACTCTGATGAGATTGCACAAGCGTACGGGTTTACCGGTGCATTGGTGCCGGGCGTCACAGTTTCATCGTATCTGATTCAGCCTGCGGTGGAAGCCTGGGGTCTGCACTGGCTGACGCGAGGTGCTGTGCACGCGACCATCAAGTCTCCGCTGTATGACGAGCGCGAATTCGCGGTTGAGGTAGCGCTGCCGGGAGGTGACGATCGTTACCATGCAGAGCTTTTCAGTGAGAACCGTTTGTGTGCTACGGCTGAAGTCTGGTTGCCGGATGCGCTGGAAGTCGAGCCGGAGTACCAGGGTTGTGAGGTCATGAGCGACTACTGGCAACCGCAAAAGGCGAGCCGTCAGGTCATGGAAGAGTTGCGCGACCAGGGCTGCCCGGCAAAACCATTTATGTGGTCGGCAGAACATGAAATGGCAGCTTATCTTAGACAACAGGCAGACATGCCCGCTCTGTTGCGAACACAGGCGGTTGCCGACGACAAACAGAATGACAGCGGTTACGCCAATATGTCGTTTCTGTTGGGCTGCGCCAATCGCCACTTTGCCGCCGTCGCCCGCATGAGCCCCTGGATACACCTGGAAATTCGCGCGCAGAACTTCCAGGCTGTGCCCCTGAATACAGCGCTGATCAGTGAAATGACCATTACCGATCTGTTCAACAAAAAAGGCCATGAATTCGCCGACTGTGTTTTTAATCTGTTCCTGGCTGACAGCAAGCGATGTGTTTGCTCAATTCAGCAAAGGGCAATCTACAGGATGAGAGCCGGTTAGCAGCCAACGGGTCACTGCAGTCCGGCAGAAACAGACCGGGCACAGTACTAACGCAGCACAAAAAAACAACTATGGACCCTGTTATGAGCATGACAATCAGGCCCGTCGGCCAGGCTGACGCACAGATAATTGCAGATATTTACAACCATTACATAGAAAATACGGTAGTGACTTTTGAAGAGGTGACGGTAGCGCCGGTGGAGATGGCGGGCCGTATCCAAGGTGTATTGACGGCGTCGCTGCCCTGGCTGGTCGGTGAGTCGGAAGTCGATGGACAGGTTGCTGTGGTCGGTTATGCCTACGCGACACCCTGGAAGAGTCGAAGCGCTTACCGCTATTCGGTAGAAAGTTCGGTCTATCTTGCACCGGGTTCGGGCGGCAAAGGCTTTGGTACCGCGTTGTACACGGTGTTGCTGGAAGAATTGCGGCGGACGTCTGTACACAGTGTCATGGGCGGCATTGCTTTGCCCAATGTTGCCAGCGTGGCATTGCATGAGCGGCTCGGATTCGTGAAAATTGCGCACCTGAAGGAGGTCGGCTACAAGTCCGGCCAGTGGCTGGACGTAGGCTATTGGCAGATTCTGCTGCCAGGTTGACTCGCTGTCAGGGTGGGGCTAATCTGGCCTACGATTTCAACTTTGCCTGCATACGCTGCGGGCCCGGAGTGTTCCATGCCTATACTGTCCTTTGCTACTGCAACAAAACCCCTGTTATTCATGGCCTCCTCGCTGGGGCTGATGATGGCGCTGGCAGCACCGGCGCAAGCCGACACCCTGCGCAATGTCGTGTATGGTCAAAAAGACGGTCTGGCCATGGTGATGGATGTTTATCAGCCGGATGCCAATGCCAATGGCGCAGCCGTAGCCTACATGATCAGCGGTGGCTGGATGTCCAGCCCGATGATGCAGAATGCCTACGAATCCATGTTTGTGCCTCTGGTCGATGCCGGTTATACGGTATTTGCCGTTCGCCACGGCAGCAGCCCCAGGTACAACGTACTGGAAGCATGGAGTGATGTATCCCGGGCGTTCCAGTTTATCGGTGACAATGCCGGAAGCTACGGCGTCGATCCGGCCCGTATCGGGGTGTCCGGTATCAGCGCAGGTGGCCATCTGTCATTGATGCTGGGTCTGTCCACTGATGATCAGCCGCATCGCCCGGCGGCCGTTGTGGCCTATATGCCGCCCACCGATCTGCGCGGCATGACCGGCCCGAACGATAATTTCCCGGCGCTGAACTTTGATGACAATCTGGCGCCTACTGTATCCCCTATCGATTTTGCCAGCGCGGGTGATCCTCCGGTATTGCTGGTGCACGGTGATGCTGACGAGTTGGTGAGTATCAGCCACAGTGAGAATATGTATGAAGCCCTGGAATCGGCTGACATTGTCAGAGATTTTGTAGTAATTGAAGGCGCTGGCCATGGTCTGTTCACCGGCGATGATGGCGTAACCGCAGCCAGCGCGTTAAAAGGCTGGTTCGACCAACACTTATGAGGATTGCTGCCGTGAAAATGCTTCAGGAATTCAGGGAATTTGCAGTCAAGGGCAACGTTATCGACATGGCCGTTGGTGTCATCATTGGCACCGCGTTTGGTCGCATCGTGTCGTCGTTCGTGTCCGATGTAGTGATGCCGCCGATCGGCGTGTTGCTGGGTGGTGTCGATTTCTCTGATCTTGTCTACACCCTCCGTGAGGCGGTAGGCGAGGAGGCCCCGGCTGTTGTGATTTCCTATGGCCGCTTTATTCAGACGGTAATTGATTTTACCATCATCGCCTTTGTCATTTTCATGGCGATCAGGTTCATCAACCGGCTCAAGCGCAACCCGCCTCCGGTGCCGGTAGTGCCGGCGCCGCCGCTGGAACCGTCAGCCGAAGAAAAGTTGTTAACCGAAATCAGGGATCTGCTCAAGGCCGGCCGTTAACGCTCAGTCTCAACATTTCCCGCAGGAGTCTTTATGTCAGTCCAGAAAGTCGCCCTGGTTACCGGGGCGGCGACAGGAATCGGTCGTGCCAGTGCGGTGGCGCTGGCCGCTGCCGGATTTACCATTGCGGCCAACTACCGCAGCAAAAAAAATGAGACGCTGGCGCTTCTAAAAGAATTGGACGGTGATGGCCATCAGGCATTCTGTGCCGATGTCGCCAATGCCCAGGATGCTGCCAGGCTCGTCGATGAGGTGCTTGGTGTCTATCAGCGCCTGGATGTTCTGGTTAATGCTGCCGGGCAATTCACGCCACAGGATGTCAAAAGTGAGGACTTTGCGGCGTGGCAGAGCGCCTGGCAATATAGCCTTGAACTCAACCTGCTGGCGCCACTGAACCTCGCCTTTCTGGCCGCGAAACCGATGATAAAACAGGGCGCGGGCAAAATCATCAATATAACGTCACGCGGCGCCTTTAGAGGCGAACCCACTGCCCCCGCATACGGCGCCAGCAAGTCAGGCCTGAATTCGGCAACACAGTCGCTGGCGCTGGCGCTTGGTGGTCACGGTATCTGCGTGTATGCGATAGCGCCGGGCTGGACAGAAACACCAGCTGCTTCTCCCCGGATCCGCAATCAGGGCTGGGATGATGTGGCAGCGCAAAGCCCGCTGGGGCGTATCGGGCGGCCTTCTGAAATTGGTCATCTGGTGGCTTTTCTGGCCGGTAATGAAACTGAATACCTGACCGGTGCCATCATTGACGCCAATGGTGCATCGTATCTCAGGAACTGATGAGTGCAGTAACCCGTGGCGGATCGTCACTTTCCGGAGTAATTTATGGTCAGCAGATTAAAACTGAGTGTTGCGTTGTTGTCTCTGGTGCTAATGTGCCAGGTGTCTTACGCGCAGCTTGATACCACTGTATTCGAATCCGCTACCGCACAAAAGGAAGCGATGGTGGCGACCATGGCAAAGCTGGTATCGATAGAGTCCGGTAGCGGTGATCGTGAAGGTCTTGAAGAGATCGCAGCCCTGGTTGCCAGTGAACTGCAGGCGCTCGGCGGTGAGGTCGAGTTACTGGAAGCGGGTGATGATGTGTATCGTATGTTCGATACCCCGGAGCAGCTGGGTCCGATGGTGCATGCCAGATTTATGGGCTCCGGTGACAAGAACATTCTGCTGATTGCACACATGGACACGGTCTACCTGCGTGGCATGATAGCGGAGCAGCCGTTTCGCATTGACGGCAATCGTGCATACGGCCTGGGTATCTCCGATGACAAACAAGGTGTTGCCCTGATCATACATGTCATTGCCATGTTACAGGCACTGGATTTTGATGATTATGGAACGCTCACTGTGTTGATCAACGGCGACGAAGAAATCAGTTCGCCGGGTTCGCGTGCGGTGCTGACACGTCTTGGAACAGAGCACGATGCGGTGTTCTCTGTGGAACCGACGCGCATAGACAATGATTCCCTGTCACTGGCGACCAGTGGCATCGGTGCGGTAACCATGTTGGTCAAAGGGCGCGCATCGCATGCCGGTGCGGCGCCGGAGATGGGGCGTAACGCCCTGTACGAAATGGCGCATCAGCTGCTGCAACTGGATGATCTGTCAGATCCGGACGTGGGGTTCAAGGTCAACTGGACCCTGGCCCAGGTGGGCACCAATCGTAACGTGATTCCGGCCGATGCAGTGGCCACGGCCGATGTTCGCATGCTGCGACTGGAAGATTTTGAACGGCTGGAATCGCGCATTGAGGAGAGGATCAGTAATCGACTGATACCCGATACCGAAATCAGCCTGCGTTTTGAAAATCGTCGACCACCGTTGCAGGCGACAGATGCTTCGCGCGCCCTGGCGGCGCATGGCCAGCAGATTTATGAGGAACTGGGCATGACGCTGGTGGTCAACGACCAGGCTGAGGGTGGTGGCACAGACGCTGCGTTTGCCGCATTGGAGACCGAGGCACCGGTCATAGAGCGTTTTGGTCTGCAGGGTTTTGGCGCGCATTCAAATAACGACGAATATGTGCTGCTGGATTCGATTGAGCCACGTCTGTATCTGCTCGCACGCATGATCATGGATGTGTCCACCGGGGCGGTTGAGGTAAAATAACGTCCATCACTGACAAGGCTGACCGATGACGAACGAGGTTGTCAGTCAGAAAGCGCCATTATTGGCGGAGATAGGGGAAAATACATGATTATAAAACCAAAATATCGCGGATTTATCTGTACCACGACGCATCCCACCGGCTGCCATAACAACGTCAAAGACCAGATCGAGGTCACCCGGCAACAGGGTGTGCACAGCAATGGTCCCAGAAAGGTTTTGGTTATTGGCGCCTCCAGCGGGTACGGCCTGGCAGCAAGAATCACCGCGGCGTTTGGTTATCAGGCAGCCACCATTGGTGTCTTCTTTGAAAAGCCCGCCACTGAAACCAAACCGGGTACGGCTGGCTGGTACAACTCCTGGGCATTTGAAGAAGAAGCCAAAAAAGCAGGCTTGTACGCAAAATCCATCAATGGTGACGCGTTTTCCCATGAAGTGCGCGCGCAGGCCATTGACCTGATCAAGCAGGATCTGGGCGAGGTCGATCTGGTGGTGTATTCGTTGGCGTCGCCGGTTCGCAAGATGCCGGATACCGGTGAAGTCAAACGCTCCGTACTCAAGCCGATTGGCGAGGTGTATCAGTCCACCGCCATTGACACCAACAAGGATCAGATCATTCACGCCGAAGTTGAACCGGCCACTGATGAAGAAATTGCCGATACCATTACCGTGATGGGTGGTGAAGACTGGGAGCTGTGGATGGAGGCGCTGGATCAGGCCGGCGTTCTGGCCGGTGGCGCGAAAACCGTCGCGTTCAGTTACATTGGCACCGAGATGACCTGGCCCATCTACTGGCACGGCGCGCTGGGCAAAGCCAAGGAAGATCTGGATCGCGCGGCGTCAGTGCTCAACACCAGACTGGAAACGAAATACGGCGGCAGTGCCAATGTTGCGGTACTCAAGTCGGTTGTCACGCAGGCGTCAGCTGCCATACCGGTCATGCCATTGTATATCGCGCTGGTATACAAAGTGATGAAAGAAAAAGGTCTGCACGAAGGGACCATAGAGCAACTTAACCGCCTGTTCCGTGAACAGCTTTATCGCGAAGATGGCAAGCCGTACGATATGGACGAAGCGGACCGGCTGCGTATGGATGACAAGGAGTTGCGTGACGATGTGCAGGCTGAATGCAAAGAGCTTTGGCAGCGCGTCAATAATGACAATCTGTTCCAGTTAACTGACTACGCAGGATACAAGCATGAGTTCCTCAAGCTGTTTGGCTTCGAGCGCAGTGATGTGGATTATGAGGCAGATGTTGCCACTGAGGTAGACTTCAAGGCTTGAGCCTGTCAGCGAATGAACCGCCTGGTCGGTCAATACGAGCGTTAATTGAAACAACATAACACGCCAGAAGAGCAGACCGACGCGTTCGACCCTGTGATCGCGCCACCACCTGGCTGGAAGGTCAAGGCGTCGGCTTCTGCCATTGTAGTTATCCTGATTTTGCTACTTTGGCTGCTGTTGCGTGACCAAGGCATGCCCCAGACACTGTCCGCTCCTGCGATCGCTGACTGGCTGAACGGACTTGGTTATCGGGGTCCTCTGCTGTTGTCTGCAATGATGATCATTGCTGTGGTGGTGGGGCCGATTCCCACCCTGCCGATCAGTGCCGCCTCGGGACTGGCATTCGGGCTTGTGGGTGGCACCCTGGTCGCTGCCGTCGGGGCTCTGCTGGGTGCCATGATTGCATTCTGGACGGCCCGTCTGCTGGGGCGTGACGTGATCTGTCGCTACCTTCCGGGCAATCCGCTTTTTGCCAGGCAGCAGTCGCAGTGGCTGTTGTTCTGGGCGATATTCATGACCCGCCTCATTCCGCTGTTCTCCTTTGCCCTGGTCAGCTATGCGGCCGGCGTCACCAGTATCCGGGCCTGGCAATTTGCCCTTGCCAGCTTTGTGGGCATGCTGCCCATGACTGTGGTTTTCGCGGGCCTTGGCAATACGCTTGAAATGCATCCTGTACTGACCGTATCCGCTGCCGTGCTTTTGTTGTTGGCAATGACGGTGCTGCCTTACTATTTTAACCGTCGCTGCGCCAGGTGAAGCGCACGCAAGCTCAGGCTGCTTTGACGGCAGAGGAACGAATGATCACGGGCAATTCCGTGTAGCCTTTAACAAAGCTGGAATAGATGCGTACCGGTTCTCCCACGACTTCGACTTTGTCAAAGCGGTGACTGATTTCTTCCCACAGAATGCGCAACTGCATCTCCGCCAATCGGTTGCCCATGCAGCGATGGATGCCGAAACCAAAGCTCAGGTGCTGGCGCGCCCGGGGACGGTCGATGATAAACTCATCGGGCCTGTCGATGGCGTCCGGGTCACGGTTGGCTGAGGCGTACCACATCAACACCTTGTCGCCCGCGCGAATCGTCTTTCCGCCCAGCTCGGTGTCCACTTTTGCAGTACGGCGCATGTAGGCCAGTGGTGTCTGCCAGCGAATAATCTCGGAGACCATGGAGGGAATCAGCACAGGGTTGTCACGCAGCTTCTGGTACTCCTGTGGGTTTTCGTTCAGTGCCAGCACGCCACCGCTGATGGAGTTGCGTGTGGTGTCGTTGCCACCCACGATCAGCAGTATCAGGTTGCCGAGAAACTCCATGGGTGGCATGTTACGCGTTGCCTCGCCGTGTGCAAGCATGGAGATAAGGTCATCGCCAGGCGCCTTGCCGGCCCTTTCGCGCCAGAGTCGGGTGAAATAGGCAAGGCATTCTTTTAGTATCTCGAACCCTTCCTCGTAACTGTCGATAAGCCCGGCGCCGGGAATCGCGGTGGCAACATCGGACCAATAGGTCAGTTTGTGTCTGTCCTCGAAGGGAAAGTCAAACAGCGTTGCCAGCATTTGTGTGGTCAGGTCGCGCGACACAAGATCTACCCAGTTAAAAGGTTCATCCCGTGGCAACCCGTCCAGGATGGTGATGACGCGTTGCCGGATCAGGCCTTCCAGGTTTTTCAGATTTGTCGGAGCGACCACGCCCTGCACGGTTTTGCGTTGCTCTTCGTGCTTGGGCGGATCCATGGCTATAAACATTGGCAGGCTGAATTCGGGTATCACATCGACAATGCCAATGGTGGGTTCGGATGAAAAGATGTGCGGCGCCGCTTCCATCGTCATGATGTCTTTGTACTTCATCACCGACCAGTAGGGGCCCAGCGGGGAGTCCGCGCAATAATGCACCGGGTCGTCGCGGCGCAGGCGCGCCAGGAAGGGCAGGAATTCGTTGGCTTGCCAGATGCCCGGATGTGCCAGGTCGATTTCATCCAATGGCGTGCTCCAGGGATCGCGCCCGGCCAGACTGCGGTTGCGTTTGGTACCGGTGTCTTTGGTATCAGGCATTTGGATTCTCCCGGTTTAAAACTGATACTCAGGCAGGCGTACCACCAGTCCATCAAGGTCCTCGCTGATATCGATCTGGCAGGACAGCCTGGAGTTGGGCCCGCGCTCCGGGTTGATGTCGAGCATGGGTTCTTCAAACTCGCCGGGCTCACCGACCACTTGTACCCATGCGTCATCAACAAACACGTGACAGGTGCCGCAGGAACAGGCGCCGCCGCAGTCGGCATCAATGCCGGGGACCAGATTGTTGATGGCCGCCTCCATGACCGATTCGCCATTGGCGGCGTCGATAATATGTTCTGTACCGTTATGTTCTATATAAGTTATTCGGGGCATGATTAATCTGACTCTTGGTCTCGGTGGATTGTCAGCGCACAACAATACTTTGTGCGCCTTTGACGATGTCATCCGGCGTGCGATTGCGCTCAGGCTGTTTGATGCCGCGCTGGCAGGCGGGTCGCTGATACAGGAGGTCGAGCCAGCGCTGCAGGTGAGGCAGGCCGTCAACGCTGACGCCAGACCAGTTATGCGTTCGCACCCAGCACCAGTTCGCGATGTCGGCGATGGTATAGGTGTCACCGGCGAGATACTCGGCTGCTGACAGGCGACTGTCAAGTACCTGAAACAGGCGTCGGCACTCGTTTTGATAACGATCAATGGCGGCCTGAATTTTTTCCGGAAAATAGCGGTAGAAGACATTGGCCTGACCCATCATGGGGCCGATGCCTCCCATCTGGAACATCAGCCATTGCAATGTCAGTGACCTTGCAGCGGGGTCTTCCGGATAGAGTTGGCCAAATTTTTCGCCCAGATAGATCATGATGGCGCCGGATTCGAACACGGTAAAATCGCTGTTGTCCCTGTCCACGATCACAGGAATGCGACCATTTGGGTTCATGGCAAGGAATTCCGGTGTTTTCTGGTCACCGGCAGAGAGGTTGACCGGATGCAGGGTGTATTCAGCGCCAATCTCTTCCAGCATCACGGTAACCTTGTAACCGTTAGGCGTGGCCGAGCTGTAAACATCAATCATTGGAAGCCTCTGAATAGAGTGTACTTTTCTTGCATCGAATCGTATGTTATTACGGTTTGTGATACAACATGGACCAGGCTATATCTCATCCATATAGAAATCGAGCATATAATAATCAAGAGATCAGGCGTATGAACAACAAGAACCCCGTATTCTCTCGTATCCCGCCCCGGCTGGCGGCCATGCTACTGCTGGTCATGACCGCGCTGGCCGCCTGCAGTGAACCCGAACCACCGACGGTGGCGGAAACGCCGCCAGCTCTCAGCGCACCTGCGGTTGACGCAGGGCAACCGACCTACGCGGATTTCTCTGGTCTGGAACCGGGCTGGAACGCGTTCGAGCCGGGCGGCGACACGGTCTGCTCTGATGGTTCAGACTACCGTTTTTTTGTTAAGCAGGGCGAGCCTGACAAGCTGATGTTTTATCTTGAAGGCGGCGGCGCGTGTTGGGATGGCGCCAATTGCGATCCGGATTTGCAGCCCAGCTATCAGATCAATCTGGCCGCGACTGATCCGGGTAATGCCCATGGCATCCTTGCCTTTGATCATCCGGAAAACCCGTTTGCTGACTACACTATTGTGTATGCGCCGTACTGCTCCGCTGACGTGCATCTCGGCAACTCGGTACAGAATCATGTGGCGCCCGACATTGAAGGCCATTCGTCGCACGAGGTTAATATTCAGCATCGCGGCCTGGTCAACGCCACAGCGGCGATGCAATGGGTGTTCGACCATGTGCTGGTGCCGCGACAGATCTTTGTCACCGGTTCCAGTGCCGGATCCATCCCGTCACCCTTTTACGCAGTGAAACTGGCGCAGCAGTATCCACGCGCTGACATCGTCCAGCTTGGAGATGCCTCTGGTGGCTATCGTGGTTTCGCCAACTTCAACCCCTATGATGTTTGGGCCACGGATGAAGTTGTTGGTGAACTGGAACATGTCAGTGATATACCGGCGGATGAGTTCAGTTTTCATCACCTGTATATCGGCGCTGCACAGACGCGATCCAGTATTCGTTTTGCCTCATACGATACCGCTGAGGACGACGTGCAGAAACAGTTTCTGGCGCTGGGCGGTACGCCTACCGAGTCCCTGTTGCCGCTGCTGGAAACCAACCTGAACGAGATCAGTGACGCAATACCTGACTTCCGTTACTACGTGGCGGGAGGGTCCATGCATACCATTTTGTTGCGTCCTGAAGTTTACAGCTACGAGGTCGAAGGTGTGCGCTTTGTGGACTGGCTGACCGACCTGGCCACCGGTGAGCCGGTGCAGAATGTGATGTGCCAGAATTGCGGGCTGGCGCCGGAGCCGGTGCAGGCGCCTTAGCAACGAGGCAAGGGGGCGCGGAACGCCACTGTATCAGCGCCTCCTGCGCCGGGGTCAGGCAATCGTTTCAAGCGCGTCGGCCAGCGCGTCGACTTCGGATTCGAGCGTGTACACTGCAGGCGTTACACGTACGCAGGAGCCACTGGCAAGTCCGTCGCGTTGCACCACAAAAATTCGGTGCTGCTGCCACAGTTTTTTTGCCAGGGCGGTATTAGCCGCAGTGCTGGTCTGACCTTTGATCCGAAAAGACGTGATGCCCGCGTATAGTGACGGATCTGCCGGTGTTAAAATCTCGATGCGCGGATGCTCGCGCAATCGCTCCGCCCACAGATCGCGAAGTCTGCGTAAGCGAGCGTTTTTTAATGCCGGCCCAATAGTCTGATGTACGTTCAGCGCAGCAGGAATAGTCAATTGAGCCGCCAGGTTGTTGGTGCCGATACCGGTACGAGCATAAATACTGTCAGTGTCACTGCCGCCACCACGGACCATATGCCGCTCTATATCACCCAGTCTGGATCGCTTGATATAGATCAGCCCCAGTCCCAGCGGCGCACCCATCCATTTGTGCAGATTCAAGCCAACAAAATCAGCGCCGGTATCTGGCAATGCGAAGTCGACCTGACCCCATGCGTGTGCAGAATCCAGAATGACATCGACATCATACCGGCGAGCCATAGCAATGATGTCACGCACCGGTAGCAGCAGACCGGTGCGATGGCTGATATGCGTGACCAACAGCAACCGGATATGACGATTGGATTTAAGAGCGCTTTCATACGTTGAAATAATGCTGTCCATGCTCGCCGGCTCGGGCAGGTTGACCGTGTGCACGCTTACGCCTCGACGCTCGACGAGCCAGCGCATGGCGCCCTGCATGGATGGGTAATCCAGGTCTGCATAAAGGACACCATCACCGGGCTTCAGTTTGCGATAACCGCCAATCAGCGCCGTCAGTGCTTCGGTGGCATTGCGCACGGGCGCAATTTCATCGGTGCTGACATCCAGCACGTCCGCTACCTGTTGCATCACCCGGGTCTGCTCTTCAGCAAACAGCTCGCGACCGTAGTAGGAGGTATGGCGATTGACCTTGGTCAATTCTTCCAGGTACGTTGCATGCACGCTTTTTGTCATCATCCCCCAATTGCCGTGCTCCAGGTGAATAAGGTCAGTCGGCACATCGTACAAACTGCGGACCGAATGCCAATAATTGTTATCAGCAGCAGCCGTTTGTATATCGTTTGACGTGTCGGGCAGCATCGCCGTTGTGGGCATACCGTCGGTTGCCTGTGACCATGCGTCCCGTGCCATCAGCGTGGTGGTGGCTGCGGCCAGACCGGCAGCCCCTGCTTTAAGCAGGCGCCTCCGGTTCAGGGTCGGGCATCCGCCGGGCTGTTTATCCAGATCTTGAGGCATCAGCTTACAGACTCCAGTCCAGGCGCAGATAGTACTTACCCCCGTCGGTATCATAGGGGGAGTTGCGGGAATATATCAGCCCTCGATTTGCCTGCTTTCGTGACTCATCAGGGTAGCTGTCGAAAATATTTTCAGCACCCACTCTCAGGGACAGGGCCTGGCTGAACTGATAACCAACTGCTGCATCAATAAATATCTCCGCACCGAAGTCCTGAAATATCACATCTGCGCTATCGTCAGTGTCTGTCCAGCTGCCATAGTAGCGCGCCCTGGTCACAAATGACCAGGGACCGACATCGTACTCAGCGCCTGCGGTAGCGTTTCTGGCCGGGTTGGATTCTTCAAAAATGCTGCGCGAAACGTCATTGAAAACACCGGCAACACGTTCGCGCGTCACTTCCGTATTGTTCAGGTTAAGCGCGCCGCTCAGTGCGAGCCGGCCGGCGCCCAGGTCTGCTGTATAACTGAGCACAACATCCAGGCCTTCTGTCCGTGTGTCGAACACATTCTGGAAGAAGGCAACGTTGGTTATGCTTTCACCACCGGGGATGCCCAGTGCCGTCAGTGTCTGGCGGTCGGCGTCAGTCAGGGTGAATCCTCCGCGGGACGAGAACCGGTCCTGGACATCAATGCGGTAAGCATCCACGGTGGCAACAAATCCGGAATCCGTGCGGTAGGTCAATCCAAAGGAGAGGTTATCGGATGTCTCTGGCTGCAACGGCATGATCCCTTGGCCAGCCGGTCGTGAATTGATTATGTCCGCGACCGGGCCGGTGGGGTTGAACCGTCCGTTGGTTACCAGGTTCAGTGTTGTCGTATTGAGACCCTGACTGGTACGTTCTGACTCCAACTGTCCGGGTGTGGGTGCCCGGAAACCGGTTGACAACGTGCCGCGCAACGCGAGATCAGGGGTAATCGCGTAACGCGCGGACAGCTTGTAATCCGTCGTATTGCCGAAGTCAGAGTAGTCTTCGAACCGGAGGGCGGTACCTACGGTCAATTGACGGGTCAGCGGCGCTTCGACATCAATATAAACTGCCCAGCTTTCCTGATCGAACTCACCTGCTTGTTGATCACTGTACCCGGGAAATCCGTTGGACCCGGAGGGCAGGCCAACAACAGCCAGTGGTCCGACCTCATAAGAGGCACGATCGCCGGCGCGGATTTTGTAAGTTTCTTCACGTCGCTCAGCACCGAAGGCAACGTTGACTGGCGCAGCCAGGCCGCTAACCTCCCAGGCATAAGCGGCATCGGCGTTAAGGTTCAGGTCCCGCTGGGACAGCACACCCGCGCGGAACGAGGTCGGGCTCTGAGAGCCCAAAGACGCATTGATGGTTTCGCGGATAAAGTAATCAATTTCATTGCCGCCGGTGCCAAAGCTGAAGTCCCAAAGCAGAGCAGCATCGGCAGCACTGCGAACGCCGGCTACTACGCTCATGTCCTGATCGTCTTGCCCGAACTTGGGTGAAAAACCCACCGGAAAAATCTCACTCAGATCATAGTCGGGATCCAGTGGTGTTGTGTTGTAGGCACTGGTGCTCACGGGATTCCGCCAGTTGAAGTCAGAGACACCTTCACCTTGGCCGTAAGTACCGAACGCATATAACTCGGTCTGGGCGCTTAACGCTGAATGCATGTTGAATCCCGCGCGTACAGCTTCGCGCTCAGGTTTGCCCCAGTTCTGTACCGGGTCTGGTACGTTCAGATTCGGGTTGGCATTCTGAAAGGCAATCGCATCCGGACGTTGGCGCGAACGTGATGTTATGCTTGCGTCAGTGTATTCGGCGAAAAGTGCGAAAACGCCTTCGTCACCGAAATCAAAACCAGCCCGGCCGCCGAACTGATACTGGCGGCCATCGCCTTCATAATATTCTGATGCCTGAGCAAAGCTGGAGAAGCCGACGGAGTCATCCAGAATGATATTGATGACACCCGCAATCGCATCGGAACCGTATTGTGCTGAGGCGCCGTCGCGCAGAACCTCCACCCGCTGAATACTGGATGATGGAATCTGCGCAAGATCGGCCGCTTGCGAACCCCTGCCGGTGAGGTGCGCCGACCGGTGCCGACGTTTACCGTTAACCAGCACCAATGTCTGATCCGGAGATAAACCACGCAATTGTGCTGGCCGCACAAAAACCTGGCCGTCAGCCATCGGCAGTCGCTGAACGGTAAACGATGGTATCAGCTGTGCCAGTGAATCAGACAAATCCGATGAAACCGTGCTTTCAATGGCCGTGCCCGCTAATACATCTATGGGGGCCAGGGTATCGAAAGCAGTACGGTTGGCAGCACGCGTACCAGTGACGATCATACTTTCGATTGCGGCATCGTTTTGTGCGCTAACCGGAGACACTGGAATGGCTAGAAGCCCTGCCGTGATGGCGGTTACTGCGAAGCGAAGATTGATTACGGCGTTCATAGGATGACATCTCTGTGGCTAGTTTGACGGTAGGGGCATGAGTCGCATCATGTTGCGGTATAAAAGCGCGTAACAATTTCGTGCGAGCTGTTGTGGCAGGATACAGAGAGTTTGTGACCGTGCAGCGAAGTTTTAGTGTCGGTTAAATGACAGGGTGTGACAGGTGGATCGGTCAGATAGAGGCCAGCAGGGGCGCAATCGGTGCATCGAACTTGACGCTGGCGAGGTCATCAGCGCGTGTGCGTCCCTGGGTGAGGATTGCGATAGGGGTGCCGACCTGATGCGCCTGGCGGGCAAAGCGGAAACCGGAAAACACCATCAGCGATGAACCGATCACCAGCAAGCCGCGACTATGTGCAAGGGTATCAAAGACTTTGTCGACACGAGGTCGTGGCACATTATCGCCGAAGAACACCACGTCTGGTTTCATGATGCCATCACATTGAGGACAACCTGGCACCTTGAAAGTGGAGAAATCCATCTCCAGGTCAGCATCACCGTCCGGCGCGGCAGTGGCAAACACGTTGTTCAATGACGGATTGAGCGTGGCACAGCGCGCATGCATCAGCGACCGGTGCTCACGGTGGTCGCAGGACATGCAAATCAGTTCGTCGGCGCGGCCATGCAGATCAACAACAGCCTCGCTGCCGGCCTTCTGATGCAGGCGGTCGACATTCTGGGTCACAATTATTGACAGCAGGCCCTGGCTTTCCAGCTCAGCGACTTTGTGATGAGCCGGATTGGGCTGTGCCTGCTGCATGATGGGCCAGCCCACCAGGCTGCGCGCCCAGTAGCGTTGCCGTGTCGCGGCGCAGCGCATGAAATCCTGGTGTTGCACAGGTTGTTTGCGCTTCCAGTTGCCATTGCTGTCGCGGTAGTCGGGAATGCCGGAGTCAGTGCTGATGCCTGCGCCGGTGAGGACCAATACCGGTGCATTGGCGCGGATGAAGGCGGCAAGTTCACTGGATTGCTGATCAAGACAGTTTTGTAACACAGTTGTCATGTACTTCCGTCAAACTAAGATATTGTTAAACTTAAATATCTGTCGTATCAGGCAACAAGTCCGGAGTTTCATGTCCTGCACAACGCTTAAAACGATTGCCGTCTGCGCGCACAGGCTACTGCTAGTGCTGATGCTGGCCGGTGTCAGCCAAACGCATGCTGCAGACGACATAGCGATGGTAGCCATCGGTGATCTGAAGCCGACACAGGCATTTATCGCGCATGATCAGGTAAATTACAAGCTACACCGGTATCTTGTGGACCGCCGTAAACTGTTTGATGACCTGTGCGAAGTGTATGGTCGTGGCGACCGTGCCGTAATCACTGACGCATCTGCGCCACAGGATCTTACGTCGTTTTCGTGTCGGCTCAGTGACGAAACCGGTTTTGCTCCGGGGACCATGAAAACGGCTGTTCTGGGTCCTCAGGGGCAGTACTATCTGACAGACGGTCACCATACTTTCAGCACATTTCATGATTTTGACGAAACCGGTCCCCGGTTTGAAGTGCCTGTGCGGGTGACCCATGATCAGTCAGCATTGGCGCCGGAGGTTTTCTGGCAATGGATGCAGGATAACAAACTGACCTGGTTGCAGGATGCGGACGGCGCTGCAGTAGCCCCGTCGCAGTTGCCAGCGCAACTGGGGCGGAATTTCCTGGGCAATGACGTCTGGCGTGGTGCCATGTATTTTCTGCGTGACCTGGTGTGGGAAAAGCCTGATCCGGCGATTCCTTTTGTTGAGTTTTACTGGGCGCAGCAACTGCGTCAATATGCTCATCTGCAACCACCAGCGCTGGACTCGGCCGAATCATACCTGCTGTGGCTGGAGCGCCTGAGTGAACATCTGCTGGCGCTGCCTGATGATGTATCTGTGGGGCCACAGGGGCAGCGTCCCGATGCGCTGGGCAGACTGCACGCTGTGGCGCGTGATGATCTGGGCACGCTTTTGTGTGATGGCAACGACACCGGCAAGTTGGGTCTGGCGCTGGCGGCCCGGGGCGTGGCCGTTGGCTGTCAACCTTGATGTGACTCAAGGCTGTCAGAGCGCCTCACCCACTGTTGTTTGATGGTGTGGTGAGGTACGCTGCATCACGGTACATCAACAATAATATGAGAGGATGACGGTCATGAAACTGTCCGGCCTGCTAAAACCGTTGTTATTCCTGATTTGTGTGTCGCCATCGCTGGCACTGGCACAAACTGACGTTCCGCCGCGTTGGCTGGATCCTGCCGATGATGCACAAAATCTGCCTGCGAACGGCGGCATCCTGTTCTGGGCAGGTGACGAACAGATCGCTGGTTTCCGCAATATCCCCCTGCTCAGCCCGGTCCGACATGTTTCCCGCAGCGACAATGTCATGCCCTTGCCACGCGCCGAGCGCGACTTCTCTGCCTTGCAATACCAGGTCAATGGGGAAACGTTTGTGCTGACGGACTACATGCAGCACAACCATGTCGGTGGCCTGCTGGTGCTTAAAAACGGTGGCGTCATGCTGGAGCAGTATGGTCTGGGCAATGACGAAAGCACGCAATGGGTGTCGTTCTCCATGACCAAATCCGTGGTTTCCATGCTGATCGGGGCGGCGCTGACCGATGGTTACATCGGCAGCGTCGATGACCCGGTGACCGATTACCTGCCGCAATTGCGTGGCAGTTCCTACGACGGAGTCAGTATCCGCCACGTGTTGCAGATGGCCTCGGGCACGGACTGGAACGAGGACTACGCTGATCCGGCTTCCGATGTTGCCACCTCACCCAATGACATGTTGGCATTGATGCAGTTTATGGGCGAAAAGGCGCGTGTTGCCGAACCTGGTGAACGCTTCAATTACAATACCGGCGAAACCAATCTGGTGGGCGCCATTTTGCGGGCTGCCATAGGCAATAACCTGGCGGCCTATCTGACGCAGAAAATCTGGCAACCCTGGGGCATGGAAAGTGATGCCACCTGGATCAGTCACGGCCCCTATGGCGGCGAACTGGGCGGTTGCTGCCTGTCCCCGGTACTACGCGACTGGGGACGCCTGGCGCTGCTGGTGATGAATGACGGGGTATTGCACGATGGCACACGTGTGGTGCCCGAGGGCTGGATTGCTGAGTCCACCCAGCCTTCGCCAGGTAGCGACAACTATGGCTATCTGTGGTGGCTGAACGGTGACGGCACGTTCCGGGCCAGCGGTATTTTTGGTCAGGGCATTTATTTTAATCCTGATGAAGACCTGGTGATTGTGGTACAGGGTGCGTGGCCGCAGGCAACCGGTGCTGAATTTTCTGCCCACAGAGACAGTTTTTTCAATGCGGTAGAAACTTATCTGAGTGACGACTGACGATGCGGCCAGATGCCAACGGTCCGGATGAGCCGGTCAGCATAAAGCGCCCGAGTGCAGCACACGGTGCCCTGTGTTTTGGTGGTAACCTGGCGCTTATCGCACTGGGCCTGTTTGTCTTTGGTGTCAGCCTGCATATTCTGTTGTTTGCCTGTCTGATCTGGACGGGCGTGCACAGTCGATTGCTGGGATACGATTTTCCCGCCATTCGCGGCATGATGAGCGATGGCATCAGTCGCGCGCTGCCCGCGATCTACATCTTCCTGCTGATTGGTCTGGTGATCGCTGCTTTCATGCAAAGCGGGACGGTGGCCGCGCTGATCTATTATGGCCTGGATCTGCTCAGCCCGATGTGGTTTCTGGTCGCCGGCCTGGTGCTGTGCAGCCTGATGTCAGTGGCCACCGGCACCTCATGGGGGACGGCGGGCACGCTGGGCGTGGTCCTGATCGGCATTGGCGGAGCGATGGGGATACCGCTGCCTCTGGTGGCCGGCATGATCGTCTGCGGCGCGACGTTTGGTGACAAGCTGTCGCCGGTGTCAGATACCACCAATCTGGCGGCCATGAGTGCGGGCACCTCGCTGTTTCGCCATATCGGCTCGATGCTGTACACCACGGTGCCGGCATTTGTGCTCAGCCTGCTGATATTCACGGTGCTGGGTCTGCGTTACGCCGGTAATGCCCTGCCCACGGCCGCCATTGTCGAGATCCAGCAGGCCTTGTTGTCAAGCTATAACCTGAATCTGCTGATGACACTGTTGCCCTTGCTGGTGATGCTTACGCTCAGTCTGCGGCGCTTCTCGGCCGAAGTCAGCATGACGGCCAGCATTGTTGTTGCGGTGCTGATCGCCACCCTGTATCAGGGCCAGAGTCCGGTCACCGTCCTCAACAACCTGTGGAGCAACCAGACTGGCACGACTGGCATCACCAGTCTGGATGAGTTGCTGGGCCGTGGCGGCATGCTCAGCATGAGCTGGACGCTGTTGTTGTCGCTGATGGCTCTGGCCCTGGGCGGCATGCTGTTTGCGGCAGGATTCCTGCAGGCGTTGCTGCAAGGGCTTATAGCCCGGCTTAAAAGCACTGTCAGTCTTGTCGCCAGTACCATCGGGGCGGGCATCCTTGGCAACATGGGTATGGGTGAGGCCTACATCACCATCATTCTCAACAGCCAGTTGTTTCGCCAGGCCTTCGAGAAAAAGGGCATCGACAACGCTGTGCTGTCGCGTTCGGTAGAAGAGGGCGCGACCATGAGTACGGGCCTGATTCCATGGACCACGGCCGGGGCGTTTTATGCAGCCACGCTGGGTGTGCCAGTACTGGACTATCTGCCGTACGCATTTCTCAATTATCTCAATCCGCTGATCTCCATTGCCATGGCGACCCTGGGAATCGGGCTGTTGAGCAGTGTGAAAAAAAACTGACATTATTTTGTTGACACTGTTGCGGCTTCAAGATTACTCTCAGGCCATGTTCAATTGAGAAATAAAAAGGAGGTGATCCAATGTCGAGTGATTCAGCTAAGGTTTCAATGGATGTTGGTGCGATTAATAAAACCGGGAGTAACTGCCTGGTGGTTTGATAACACCCCTCTCTGATCTCAGAGAAGGTTCCATTGGAGCCAGCATCACGGAAAGGGAGCTAAGGCTCCCTTTTTTAATGTCCAATTAATCAGGTCGATGAGAAGCTATCTGCGTTGCCATTGCTTCGTTAAGAACAGACTCAAAATGCTCATTTACTACTCGTAAACTCTGCTTTTTCGCCTGTTCTTGCCTCGCACTGACTGCCTCGATTACGCTTTCAGCAGCCCGATGTCTTACTCAAAAAAGGATGTGCTTTGAGCAAAACGGTCTTTTTAAACGGTGAATATTTGCCAGCAGAAAACGCTGCCGTCTCCGTGTTTGATCGCGGGTTTTTATTTGGCGACGGTGTGTACGAAGTGATACCGGTTGTCATGGGCAAACTGGTGGACGAGGATTATTCTGTTGAGCGATTGCGCCGTAGCCTGAGTGCGGTAGAAATCGCCTGGCCATGCAGCGAGGCTGATTATCTCGCGATGCTGCGAGAACTGGTGAAACGCGATGCTGTGACCGAAGGCAGCGTTTACGTGCAAATCACCCGCGGCATTGCCGAACGTGACTTTGCCTACCCGCCACATATTAAAAGTACGATCATGGCATACGCGACCCCGCGCAAGTTGCTTGACAACCCGGCTGCGGAGAACGGCGTCAAGGTTGTGTCGGTGCCCGATCTGCGCTGGCAGCGCCGGGATATCAAGTCGCTGAATCTGCTGGGCCAATGCATGGCCAAGCAGCAGGCAGCATCCCGGGGTGCGTTCGAGGCCTGGATGCTGGAAGACGGTATGGTCACCGAAGGGGCATCGTCGTCAGCATTCATTATCAAGGACAACACCATCATCACCCGTGCGCTGTCCAACGCCATTTTGCCGGGTATTCGTCGTCGTGTGATTCTGGAGCTGGCCGGGCAGACAGACATGACGCTGGTCGAGCGCAGTTTCAGTCTGGAAGAAGCCATGGCTGCCGACGAGGCATTTCTGAGCAGCGCGACGACGCTGGTCCTGCCGGTGGTCAGTATCGACGGCAAAGACATAGCAGACGGCAAACCGGGGCCGGTGACCAGTAAGCTCAGACGTTTGTACATCGAAAGTCTGCTAGCGGAGGCTGCGGGCAAGTAGCGGCCGACCGCCCGCACATCTCAAGGCCTGAATCCTTTACCGACCAGGTAGACCTCTCGAGAGCGTGCCCGTGAGGCATCAGGTTTGCGGGTGACGACTTTATCGAAACTGCTGCGCAGGTCCTTTACGTAGTCGTCGTAGCCTTCGCCATGGAATACCTTGGCCAGAAAATTGCCGCCGGGCTTGAGAGTCTGACGCGCCATGTCCAGCGCCAGTTCCACCAGATACATGGACGCAGCCTGATCGGCAGCATCGACGCCACTGATGTTGGGCGCCATATCGGACATCACCAGATCAACAGGCGCCCCGCCCAGCGCATCCATGATCTGATCAAACACCTCCTGTTCCGTGAAATCGCCCTGAATGAAGTCGACATCAGCAATTGAGTCCATCGGCAGGATATCGGAGGCGATGACACGACCCTTGGGCTCGACGATGGGGGCGGCCACCTGCGACCAGCCACCGGGCGCCGAACCCAGGTCCAGCACCAGCATGCCGGGCCGGATAAGTTTGTCCTTGTTGTTTACTTCCAGCAATTTATAGCTGGCGCGTGAGCGGAACCCGTCAATCTGAGCCTTTTTTACGTAAGGATCGTTGACGTGTTCGTCGAGCCAGCGCTTGCTGCTTTTTGATCGGGCCATGGTCCTGCCGGGTATGCTGATGATGACTTTTTCGGGGTGAAAGCATAGCATAGTCGCCTATTGAGCAGTACCGGGCACAAGACCGGCTGCGCTTCTTCACCTTTTGCCGGGGTCACCGGCCGGGGCCTGACCATGATTCGCCTGACTGAAGTTGTTTTGCCACTGGACCACCCGCCCGAAGCTTTGCGCGCCGCTATCGTGACGCGCCTGCAGATTTCAGATCACGAACTGCAGGCATTCACTGTGTTCAAACGCAGCTACGATGCCCGCAAAAAGAACAGCGAAATCACCTTCGTCTATATTGTCCACGCAACGCTGGCTGACGACACTGTTGAGGCAGGGGTGCTGCAACGCCTTGCTGCCGACCAGCATGTCCGCCCGGCGCCTGATACACGCTATCACCCCGTTGCACAGGCCCCGGCAGGCCTGACAGAGCGGCCGGTAATCATTGGTTTTGGCCCTTGTGGTCTGTTCGCGGCCCTGATATTGGCGCAGATGGGGTTCCGGCCCATTGTGCTGGAGCGCGGCAAGGATGTGCGCAGCCGTACCCAGGATACCTGGGCGCTTTGGCGCAAGAACAAACTGACGCCGGAATCGAACGTGCAGTTCGGTGAAGGTGGTGCCGGTTTGTTTTCCGATGGCAAGCTTTACAGTCAGATCAAGGATCCGAAATTCTATGGCCGCAAGGTCATGCATGAGTTTGTCAGAGCCGGTGCGCCGGATGAAATCATGTTCGTGAATAAACCCCATATCGGTACTTTTCGTCTGACCGGTGTGGTGTCTGCCATGCGGGAAGAGATCAAAGCGCTGGGTGGTGACATTCGATTTGAAAGTAAAGTGACAGATGTCACTATAAAAGATAACCGGATATCAGGTGTGACACTTGCCAGTGGTGAGGAAATATTAACCCGTTATGTCGTACTGGCGCTGGGTCACAGCTCGCGCGATACCTTTCGCATGTTGCATCATCGTGGCGTGTTCGTTGAAGCTAAACCGTTTGCTATCGGTTTCCGCATTGAGCATCCGCAGTCTCTGGTAGACAAGGCGCGGTTGGGAAAGTACGCGGGTCATCCGGCGCTTGGTGCTGCTGACTACAAGCTGGTACACCATGCCAGCAATGGTCGTGCGGTTTACAGTTTCTGCATGTGCCCGGGTGGCACCGTGGTTGCCGCGACGTCGGAAGAGGGTCGTGTTGTCACCAATGGCATGAGTCAGTACTCGCGTAATGAACGTAATGCCAATGCCGGCATTGTAGTGGGTATAAGCCCGGAGCAGGACTTCCCGGGTGATCCGCTTGCCGGTGTCGCCTTGCAGGAGCAACTGGAGTCACATGCGTTTGAGCTGGGCGGCCGCGACTATTGTGCGCCCGGTCAGCTGGTAGGCGACTTTGTGCGTGGCAGAGCCTCGCGTCAACTGGGCAAGGTAACGCCGTCATACAAACCAGGTGTCAAATTGGGTGACCTGGCCTCATCGTTGCCTGAATACGCCATTGAAGCCATCCGCGAAGCGTTGCCTGCGTTTGGCCGGCAGATTCGTGGCTTTGACCGTGACGACGCCGTGCTGACCGGCATAGAGACCCGTACCTCGTCACCGGTGCGCATAACCCGTGATGCGCAAAGTCTGCAAAGCCTCAATACCCGGGGACTGTATCCGGCGGGTGAGGGCGCGGGTTATGCCGGAGGGATTCTGTCTGCCGGTGTTGATGGTATCAGGGTAGGTGAAGCGCTGGCGCTGGCGATACTGGCAGACCTGCCGGCAGGCGATGGTTGTGGAGGGGTAGTTCATGACAGGCCTTAGAACGGACGATATAAAAAAGCTGCATCAGAAAAAGTATCGTCAACAGTTTGGCTGTTTTCTGGCGGAAGGCGAGCATCTGGTGCTGGAATTGCAAAAGGCGGCGGTGACCAATCCCGCTCTGCTGGACAGCGAGCTCTATGTGACGGCATCCTACGAAAACTGGTCGGGCCCGCTGAAAAAAAACGTCATCAACGAGAAACTGATGGCGCAATTGTCAGACACCCGATCACCACAAGGCATCATCGCCTGCGTGCCGTTGGCGGCGCTCAGGCATTCGGGGCAGGCGGCGTCGATGCCTGCCGAAGCGCTACAACGTGCCATCTATCTTTTTGAAATCCGGGATCCGGGCAACCTGGGCACCATTCTGCGCACGCTGGCCTGGTTCGGTGGCTGTTCGTGTCTGCTCAGTCCCGGTTGTGTTGATCCGTTCAACGCCAAAGTTGTGCGTGCCAGCATGGGTGCAATTTTTCATGTGGCCATTGAACTTGATGTCGATGTGCCCACCCTTGCCAGGCGCTATACGCATATCGCCAGCCTCGACATGCATGGCAGCAAGTTGACATCCGATGCTTTCCATCAGGCACAGTGCCTGGTGTTTGGCAACGAAGCGCGGGGTGTGCCCGGAGAGCTGCTGGCGGAAACAGGCGCGCAGGCCTTCACGATCCCCGGCGCTGGCGATATCGAGTCATTGAACGTGGCTGCAGCCGTCAATATGTGCCTCTACGAGCTGAACCGTGCGCCTTGATGGACGCTTGGGGGCAAGCGCTGCTATTGTCAAAAATTCAGTGGCAGAGCGAGTGAAACACAAACAACCGCCGTCACCGCCAGCCTCATTCTGAAGTAGCGCGCTGTGATCCTCCCCGCTTTGTGCAAACGATAATCAACCCACAGTAGCGCCAGAAAAACCGCAATAACGATAACAAAATAAACCACGAATGACGCGACCAGATACGCCAGCCAGCAAATCAGGGTCAATACATTGCTGACCATCAACAGATTAAGATTTCTGGCCTGTGTGTCCTGCAGATACTGACCCCAGTGAATGCCACACATGAACACAGCAATGGCCAGACTATAACTGCGTAATATCTCGACAGTGCTGCCCAGCAAGGGCAGGTTGTAAACGCCCAGGGTGAGCAGCAGGCTGCTGACCAGAAAAGGCAAAGCGCCAAGGCCGGCAAGAAGGGTGCTCATTCGGACATGTTTGGCATCGTGGTCTGTGGTCATGATATCCAATTGAATTCCGCTCAATGATTGTTATGCCGATCATACGCCTGTCGACCAACAAGGTGAAGTAGCGGCCGTATTGTCGCCGGGGCAGGCGTCAATTCCGTGATGCCGCGATGTGGTCGATTTCCTGGCTTAGCGGCCGATGATCTGCCAGCCTCTGAAAAAGCATGTCCACTTGCGGTGATGCGTCGCAAAGCGCCGCAATGACACCCAGCACGGCGCCTCTGTGGACATTGTCACCACCCAGATTGGTGTTGGCGATCAGCGCCTGCATACTGTCATTCATGTAGCGGGCAGCCAGGTAAAGAATCCCCGGCCAGGCACCGTCGATGTGGCAGGCAATGGAGTATTTGCGTCCCAGTACGTCGCTATCGTCACGGGTCTGAGCAAGCAGGCGGGGCAGGTCCAGTCCCACACTGTCTCTGGCTGCCTGGGCCAGTAGTGGCATCACATCCGCGTGTTCGGGGCGGAACAACAGACTGTCGAGCAGCGTAACGTAAGACCGGCATATCCTGGCCATCCCATCATCGGGATGAGTCAGGAACAGGTGCTGCTGGCAAAGTTCCTGCACAATTTCCAGCGAACGGCCTCGCAGGCGCTCAGCAAAAACGATGGGTGCGATGGTGACCAGGCCACCAATGGACGGTGTGTCATGTGTTACCGCCGCGCAAAGCAATGGCGCTTTGCCTTGATCCAGATTGGCAAAAAAACCGCGGTGACAGGATTCAGCATAAGTGTCGGGGTGCTCGGGTGGATCTGCAGTCATCAAACTGATGTAGTGTTCAACAAACATGCCGGCGTCGTACTGCCCCGCATTGGCTGTGATCGCGCGCATCACGGCGCGGGCACAATGAGCGTTCAGGGTGTTCTCGCCGGCCCGCATGCCTTGGTGGTAGTGCTGATTGGGAACGTCCCAGTATTGACGCTTGCCTTTCAGAATGACATCGCCGACGATGTCTCGACCGCTCTTTTGTCCGGGATTCTTTGTCGCGCCCTGGCGCCCACCCTGCGAGGTCGAATGCAGTGACATGATGGAGGACGGATGGAATGACGGCGCGTCGTGAAACGTCTGCACACCACCGGGGAACTGCTGGAAAATGTCCGCCGGGCGATAATACCAATGCACCGGCATGGCAAGGGCGTCGCCGACAAACAGGGCTCTGAGCGCGGCGTGCGCGCGGGTCTGTGGTGTGGTCATTGTTTCCGCCTTGTGTAGGTCATCAATACTCAAAGGTGCGTATCAAATTGCAAGGCCGAGAGACGAGCATACAGGGGACTGGTGTTCAGCAGTTCGTCGTGACTGCCGGTGGCAATCAATCGACCCGCTTCCATGACAGCGATACGGTCGACATTGCGCACCGTTGCCAGACGATGAGCAATGATCAACGTAGTGCGCCCCTGCATTAACTTCTCCAGCGCTACCTGAACAGTACGTTCGCTTTCAGCATCCAGAGCACTGGTGGCTTCATCCAGCAGCAGAATTTTTGGGTCCTTCAGTATTGCCCGGGCAATGGCCAGGCGCTGCTTCTGTCCGCCGGACAGACGTATACCTGCTTCGCCAAGCTGACTGTCCCAGGTGTCCGGCAGGCGTGTAATGAACTCGCTGGCAAAAGCAGCATCGGCAGCGGCGTGCACTTCATCGTCACTGGCATCAGGGCAGCCATATCGGATATTGTCCGCAACCGTACCGGTAAAAATAGTGGGCTGCTGACTGACCAGGGCAAAATGCCGTCGCAATTCGGTTGGGTCCAACGCCCGAATGTCAACTCCGTCAAGTAGAATCCGGCCGCTCAGGGGGTCGTAAAAACGCAGCAGCAGATCAAACAGAGTGGATTTTCCTGCGCCGGACGGACCCACCAGAGCAAGACTGCTGCCAGCCTCGATGTCGAGTTCAAAACCATCCAGCGCCGGCGTGTCCGGGCGCGTCGGATAACAAAAGCGTAGTGCCCGGAACTGCAGCCTTCCCTGCACGTTTGCGGGCAGCGGTTCGGGTGTCAGCGGCGCGCTGATAGCAGACTCTGCGTTCAATAGTTCAATCAGGCGTTCGGTCGCCCCGGCGGCGCGCTGCAGGTCGCCAAACACCTGGCTGATGGCGCCTACAGCGGACGCAACCATCACCGCATAAACCACAAACGCAGTCAGCTCCCCGGCGCTCATGCGACCGTTGATGACATCCTGCCCGCCGACCCAGATCATGGCGGCCATGGCAACAAAAACAAGTGTCATCACAATTGCGATCAGCAACGATCGTGAGCGGATCTGTGATAGTGCTACATTAAACGCATTCTCTACGTGGCCGGCAAACAGGCGCTGATCTTCGCTCTGATGATTGTAAGCCTGCACCGTCTTGATCTGCTGAATGCTTTCCCCGACATAGGCCCCCACGTTGGCGATCTGATCCTGTGTGCGTCTTGACAGGTTACGCACCCGTCGCCCGAAAATAATGATAGGGCCAATGACCAAAGGGATGCACAGCAGCACCACACTGGTCAGACGTGGGTTGGTAATGAACAGAAAAATGACACCGCCGATCAGCAACAGGGTATTACGCAAGGCGATGGAGGCCGAGGAGCCGATGACGGTTTGCAGCAGTGTGGTGTCTGTGGTGATGCGCGACTGTATTTCGCCGCTGATATTATCCTCGAAATACGCCGGGTGCATGGTCAGCAAATGATCAAACACGGCTTTGCGAATATCCGCGGTGACCCGTTCACCGAGCCAGGATACCCAGTAGAAGCGTGCGAAGGTACCCAGTGCCTGCAATATGGCTACGACCAGGAAGCCCAGGATGGCGCCGCTCAACGACTGCGCGGAACCGGCGACAAAACCGGAGTCGACAATGATGCGCACATACTGCACCAGGCCCAGCGTCAGCCCTGCCGTGAATAACAGCGCAACGGCGGCCAGCAGAATCTGCTTTTTGTACGGTAAAACAAAACGGGCTGCCTGCAGCAAGCTGCTGATGCCAGCCTTGTCGGGTGATGCATTTGTCATATCGGTCGCACATCTTGTGTAGTCAGTCCCGCAGTCTGTCACGCTACACCGAGCCAGACAATAGTGTCGTCGCAAATGCCAGCTTTACGCGTTGAGTTACGCTGACACCTGCTCTATTCTGATCAGCGAAGTCAGAACCGTTTTAAATCACCCTGGAGTCCGGATAATGAAAACACTTAAACTCACAATAGGGGCGATTGCCCTCAGCCTGTTTGCCCTGCCGGCATTGTTGTCGGCAGCAGAAATGGAAGATACCATCACCGTCAGCAGCACTGCATTTGACCACCACGGCATGGTGCCACTGGCGTACTCGGCCTACGGTGACAATACCGTACCGCAGATCAGCTGGAGCAATCTGCCGGAAGGCACTGAACAGCTGGCGCTGGTCATGGACGATCCGATAGCACCAACACCGCAGCCCTTTGTACATTGGGTAGCCTACAATATCCCCGCCGATGCATCGGAGTTGCCGGAAGGTCTGAGCAAGGATGCCGAGGTTAGCGGTATTCCCGCGCTGGAGGGCATGATCAATGGTGTCAACGGCGCCCGAATGACAGGCTACTTTGGTCCTCGCCCGCCTGCCGATGGCAAACTGCATGCCTACCATTTCCGCATTTATGCACTGGACGCAGCGCTTGATCTGCCGGCAGGTCTCAACAAGACCGACCTGCTGGAAGCCATAGATGGTCACATTCTGGCAACAGGCATGTTAATGGGGCATTACGAACAAAAGTAATGTCTTTGCTGATCAAACGTTCGGCTGACCCGGCACCGGGTCAGCCGTAACCACCCGTGATAGTCAACCGACTGCGTGGATGTCAGTGCCATGTGTCTCTGTTAGCATCCACACCGACCAGAGCGTCAGTGCCGATGCAATCGCCATGTACACCGATACATAAACGATCCCATACTGATTCCACAACAGAACAGCAATGGTCGGCGCCAGTGCACCGCCAACAATGGCACCTATCTGGTAACCCAGCGAGGCTCCCGAGTAACGCACATGGGTAGAGAACAGTTCAGTGAAGAACGCCGCCTGGGGGCCATACTGCAGACCCATGAAACCCAGCCCCATAGTGATGGCCAGTGTGATCAGATAGAAGTTACCGGTCTCCACCATGGGAAACAGGGCAAACGCCCAGGCACCAGTCAGTACCGCGCCCAGCATGAAGATGCCGCGACGACCGTGTCGGTCCGAGTAACCTGCTGCCCAGAACTGAAACGGTACCTGAATGGCCGACGCAATTAGGACCGCCGCCAGCAGGGTATTGCGCGACAGGCCGACCCCCTCTGCGCTGCTGCCGTAGGCGACAACAAACGCGATCATGATATAGAACGTCACCTGGATGGACAAAAAGGCGCCAGCCGCCAGGCATATTCTGCCGGGGTACAAACGCAAGGCTTCCAGCACCGGAGACCGCTTCATATTGACCACAGAGCTGTCAGCAGCCACTTTACTGAAGGCTTCTTCGGGCGCCATGACATCTTCACCGTGATGCTTGAGTTGTTTGATTCTCTCCAGCTCCTTGAACGCCGGTGTATCTTCAAGGTGTAGCTGCACATACATGCTGATGCCGATCAGAATCACACTGGCGATAAAAGGGATGCGCCAGCCCCAGCTCATGAAGGCCTCCTCGGACACCGAGTAACTGATGATCAGAAAGGCGAGGTTGGCGAGAATGACACCGATGGGGGCGCCGGCCTGCGCAAATGCGCCGTACCAGCCTCTTTTTTCCGGCGGCGCGGTTTCCGTGACCAGCAACATGGCGCCGCCCCATTGACCGCCAATGGCCAGCCCCTGCACAAAGCGCAGAATCACCAGCATGATGGGCGCAGCGGCCCCGGCCGTCGCGTAACCCGGCAAGAGTCCGATCAGCGTGGTGCCAACACCCATCATCATTAATGCAATGACCAGCATTTTTTTGCGGCCCAGCCGGTCGCCAAAATGGCCAAAGATGATACCGCCCAGCGGTCGCGCAACAAAACCGACGGCAAAGGTACTGAAAGACGCAATCAACGCGACCATGACCGGCATGTCGGACGGGAAAAACACAATGGGAAACACCAGTGCTGCGGCAGTGCCGTACAGGAAAAAGTCATACCACTCAATGCTGGTACCGGCGAGGGAGGTGAGTGCGACCTTGCGCATGGTGGCAGTGGCAGCCGCAGAGGTGTCAGCTACCTGATCGGCAGAGTGAGAATCAGTGCTCATGTGAGTTCCTTTTTATTGTTGTTTTATCCGGTTCGCAAGAATGCATGCGAGAACCGGAACGGGTTGATATTGCTCCGCTTTTCATCGCATTGCAATATCCCCGTGTAAAACACCGGTCTGATTGTCAGACTGAGCGTGTGGCCAGCGCGGGCGTAATACGCGCCGCTGCCCGTGAGGGTCCTATCACCGCCAACAGACCAACCAGAATCAGCGCGAGCATGCCTGCGGGTGTGTAGTACCAGTCGATTCTCGGCATATTGAAAGTCTGTACCAGAAACATGTTGAAACCGATGGTGAGGACTGCACCAAACACGACTCCCATGCTGGAAATCATCACGTTTTCCAGCAGGAAATAGCGCAGAATTGCACCACGGGTTGCGCCCAGTGCCCGCCGGGTACCAATTTGTTTTCTGCGCCGGTTAATGCTGAACACGGCCAGACCCACGATACCCATGGCGGTAATAAACACCAGCGTGGCGATGACTACAGTCAGAATACGAGTCATCACGCTGTCGATGCGATAGCTCTCTTCACGAGTCTCCGCCATCGTGCGCATTTGACGCAGTATGCGCTGCGGATTACTGGCGGCAAGCATTTCCTCAACGGCTGGCATTAATCTGTCCTGTTCTCCTGGCTCGGTACGAATCAGGTACAAGGAAGAGCCATCTATCACAATTTCAGGGAATATCGCTGAATTTTCTATGTCGGACCATTGCGGCCAGGGGGCCTGTAGACGGCGTACGATACCGATGATACGAATGGCCTGCTGGGAGGGCGTATAAATGGATTGTCCGACAGCAGACTGCCAGCCATCGGGAAACAACTGTTCTGCCAGCGCCTGGGTAATGATGACAGAATCGGCATTGGTATTGCTGGATGACTCACGTACCAGTACATCTGATACCTCAAAATCGACGCCGGCAATCAACTCCAGGCCCATGGTGTTCAGGCTTCGGTGGTCGGCATAATAGATGGCCGAGGGTACGACCGACTCAAGATTGCCCGGATCCAGGGTGAAGCCGGATGAAGATCCACTGTCACTGACCGGCAGGGCATTGATCACGGTGGCGTCAACAATGCCGGGTGTCTGTCGCAGGCGTGACAGATCATCGGCAACACTGGTTTCCTCATTAAAATTCTGTCCGAATCCGATGCTGCGAAGGTGGAACAGACTGGCCTCGTCAAGCCCGCTTGGTCGCTGCATCAATTCACCTCGCTGATTGATAATAAAAACGGCGTTGACGATGACGGTCATGGTGAATGCGATCTGTAACGCAATCAGGATGACACCGAGTTTGTTGCGCGACAGTGCGCGCAGAATGGGTCCGAATTCCATACGTTTCTCCTACTGCATTTTAAGGTGGATGGCAGGATTGATTGTGCAGGCCCGCCAGATCGGATAAAGACCTGCAATCACCGTACAGACAATGGCCAACGCTATCGTGATCACAACCACGGTCACGTTGAGATGCATCCAGTCGGACACCATCAGATCTCCCAGCAAGACCTTGATGCCTTCCAGGCCTAGCGCAGCGACCCCCAGGCCGAGCACGCCGCCCACGGCGCCAATGACACCTGCCTCAATCACGTGCTGGATAAACAATGACCCCTTGTGCGCACCCAGTGCCTGGCGAACTCCGATTTCGGGGGCTTTGCCCAGGAATTTGGATAACAGCAATCCCACGGTATTGAGCAGGCAAACGGCCAACAGCATGGCAGCCAGCGCCGACAGAATGCGGGTTTCATCCGGTACCACTTCCTGCTCGATCAGCCATTCATTTACATCAAACAGGCGTTTATCCACCGGTTGTTGCAAACGACCGAATGACTTTTGTTCTGCTGCGTAGTTGTTTATCAGAGTCAGGTAATCCTCGTGGGCTGCGTTGTCCCGTAATTCTACCCAGAACTGTATCCAGGCACATTCGGCATTCAGGAACGCCTGAAAACCATCGCCTTCGGGCGCTGCCCAGCAGTTGGTATTGCCGGACCTGTCCATGCGCAGGGAGATAATCAGGTGCCAGGGTATATAGGCTTCTTCAATGGGGTCAAAAGGCCCATTATTGACATCATAGAATTTGGGTACGGGAGACCAGCTGTCCATCACGCCGACAACGGTAAAATTAAAGCCATGTAAATGCACGGTTTCACCCACCGAGTTGGCACCGCCGAACAGCTGGTTGTTCAACTCGCTGGACAGCACAATGACCTGTTGGCGATTCTCGTCAGCGCTGCGGTCCCAGCCGCTGCCGTACTGAAACGGGATGTCGAACATGGTAAAAAAATCACTGAAATTGCCACGGCCATTGACCGAGAACGGACGTATTTCCCGATTTTGTGGTTCCACGACGCCCACAAATTTTGAGCTTGCTGTTCTGGGATACGCGCTGGTCAGATCAAGCAATGCGGTGGCGTCGATGTAGGTCAGCTGCGGGGGTGGATCGAAGTCGGCGAAGGCAGGGTCACCGTAGTCGAGCTGGACATGAAACAATTGCTTGCTTTTATGTGGTATAGGATCACCGCCCATAAAATAGTTGAGTGTGAAGATGACCATGTAAGCGCCAATGCCAATCGCCACTGCCAGCACCATCAGCGAGCTGAGCACAGGGTTGCGCCGGTAGCTCAGCAGCGCCAGTCGGATATAGTAAATGAACATGTGGTATCTCCCTGTCAGCTGGCTATGTGGAGCTGGGCAGCAGTGTTTAAGTGGTCTGGATCGGCAATGCGACCGTCCAGGAAGTGAATATTTCGGGCGCTACGGCTGGCCAGTGACGGGTCATGTGTCACCATGATAATCGTGGTACCGGCGGCATTGATGGTTTGCAGCAATTCCATGACGCCTTCGGCGGTATTGGAATCCAGGTTTCCGGTGGGTTCGTCAGCCAGTAAGAAACGTGGCTCGCCTACCAGCGCACGGGCAATTGCCACTCGCTGTTGTTGTCCGCCCGATAGCTGTGAAGGCAAATGTTTTTTGCGCGACAACAGGCCCACTGAATCCAGCGCGCGGTCGATGCGGTCTCTGCGTTCTGCCGCCTTCATACCGCGATAACGCAAAGGCACATCAACGTTATCGAACAGGTTCAGGTCGGGCATCAGATTAAAGCTCTGGAAAATGAAGCCGATTTTCTGGTTGCGCAATTTGGCACGTTGATAGTCACCCAGTTTGGCGACGTCTTCACCGTCCAGCAGATACTGACCGTCGGTCCAGGTTTCCAGCAGCCCGGCAATATTGAGAAATGTGGTCTTGCCGCAACCAGAGGGCCCTGTGATGGTAATAAATTCACCCTCGGCGACGTCCAGTGAGATATCACGCAGGGCATGCGTCTCAACCAGGTCGGTGTGGAATACCTTGCGTATGTGTGTCATTTTTAACATTTGGATTCTCCCTGTTGTCAGTTGTTTATCAATACAGTTTCAGCATCGTCGAAGGCATCGGTGCCCGACACGATGATGGTGTCGCCAGGACTTAGGCCGTCAAGAATTTCAACGGATGACAGGCTGGTGGCACCGATGACAATAGGTGTGCGGTAAGCGATACCATCGACGACCCGGTACGCCAGTCTTCCGCTGCCGCTCTCCAGAAATTGTCCGCGCTGAACCATGAGCACACCCTTTTTTTCCTCGAGCAGGATGCGTGTGGTCAGGCGCTGATTTTGTCGCAGTCCGTCGGGTACCGGACCATCAAAACGCAGTCGGGCAGATACCTGGTTGTCCACGATTTCGGGGGACACCGCGACCAGCGTAGCGCTCTGCACCTGTGCCCCGGCCCGGACTTCTGCAAGCATGCCAATAGCCAGGTCTCCGACATAGTTTTCCGGTACCTGTACTTCAATCTCGAAGGCAGACAGATCAACGACGCTTAGCACCGCCTGGTTACGGGCGACGCTGGTTTTCTGATCCACCAGCAGATTGCCGACGATGCCGCTGACAGGCGACAGGATAGCCAGTTCGTCAACCTGCCGGGCAAGGTCCTGTACCAGCAGTTCCTGTTGCTCCACTGCCAGTTGCCGGGTCTGCAACTCGAATGCCAGACGTTCGTTGTCCAGCTCGGTATTCAATTCCGCGTGTTTGTGCATGACCTGGGCGGTCTCCAGGTTGTCGCGCGCACGTTCGTAATCCACTGCGGTGATGGCACCTTGCGCGCGCGCCAGTTCCGATCGGGTCAGTTCGCGTTGCGCGGCCTTTAATGAGATCGTCGCGGAGTCGAATGCGCGGGTGTTCTCAAGTATTTCCTGCTGATTGGCGATACGCTGGCGGTCATATTCAATCTGCAGGGACATCAGGCGGGACCGTTCCTGTAACAGCAGATTCTGCATTTCGGGGCTGTCGATGGTTGCCAGTACCTGGCCCTCAATAACCGCATCGCCTGCGTCGACGGAGAACGTGATGGTGCCGGCCTGACTGGCAAACAAAGTCGGACTGACAGCCGCGACAACACGGCCCTGTACGGTCACATCACGAACAAAATCGCCGTACGCGACCTGGGAAAAGCGCAGGCGTTCAGCGGCAACTGATTGCTCTGCCTGTGTCCAGCGCTGTATCGCGGGCACACTGATCCAGGCGAGTAACATAACGAGAGCGACAGCAACGGTAACAACAAGAACTTTTCTGCGGCTGTTGGTCGGGGTGATGGCTACATCCTGAGAAGAGGTATCGCTGATTTTCATTTTTGTACCGATACAATTAAACGTTAGATTGGCGACGGCGCATTGTCGGACGTCCGTCATGTTGAGACGTAGCTTTGGCGGTCAAGGTTTAAAGCCCTCAGTAAAATAGCTGCCCGGAAAAAACCAGACCGTAAAAAACCAGGCTGAAAAAACAAGACAGCCACCTGGATTAGCAAAATTGGGGCCAAGCTGAAAAATAAATAAATAGATCTTTAAAAACAGTCGGATAGCATGCCTGTATGAAGGCCGGGCGCACCGCCGGGCGCCATCTATATTGGTGAATACGGGCGAGGATTGGTGAAGAATACTAAAACGTTTTAAAATTAACCGATCAAAACGGGCAGGGCTGGCAGGTGCAGATTAAAGCAGGATAAACAAAAAAGCCGACTGTGCAGTCGGCTTTTTTGTCTGGATATGAAGTTGCGGAATCAGAGGATTTTTTGGATCCAGGCTGGATGCCTGAATCAATCAATGGCCTCGTAAACCACACGCTGAGCGACGTTATTGTCAAACGGCGCGCCGCGTGGACCACCACGTTTCTGTTCCATGTAAATCATGAAGAAGTCGTTTGCCGGATCAACCAGGAGCAAGGTGCCGCCAATACCGCGCCAGCCAAAGTTGCTCGGACCTTCGGGGTCGGATGCATCAACCGGCTGCAGATGGAAACCCAGGCTCCAGCCGCCGCGATCGCCATAGAAAAAGTACTCCCGTGATACATCGTCGGTGATCTGCTCTTCCTGCATCAGCGCCAGCGTTTCCTCCTCGAGAATACGCGTACCGTTATATTCACCATCATTAAGTAACATCTGGGCGAACCGCACATAGTCTTCTGTGGTCGAATTCAGCCCGCCACCGCCGGACAGCATCGGGCGCACGATGGTGTTGTCGCTCATGGTGCCGTACACCGGTTCCGCGATACGTGATGCCTTGTCTGTTGGCACATAGAAGGTGGTTTCGTCCATACCCAGGGGTTCAAAAATGCGTTCACTCAGAATCACATCCAGGGTCTGACCGGCGGCGACTTCCAGGACAGCGCCGAGCACGTCGGTGGAGTGGCCGTAGTGCCAGGCCGTGCCAGGCTCAAACAGCAACGGCAAGTTGCCAAGACTGTCAGCGACTTCGCGGGCGGTGGCGCTGCCATCAGACGGCACGTTGGCTTCGTACATACCACCCAGGGTCGTGCCCATGGCGAAGATGGATTGCACCAGGCCGGATTTGTGTGTCAACAGGTGCGCTACGGTCATCACATTCTGCGCCGGACGGGTGTCACCGGTTTCCTGGTTGATGATTTCCAGCTCATTGAAGGCCGGAATGTATTTGCCAACCGGATCGTCAATGCTGAGCAGACCGTCCTCTACCATGGACATGGCGGCGACACTGATAATGGGTTTGGTCATTGAATAAATGCGGAAAATGGTCTGTTCATCAACGGCTGTGGCGTCGCCGGGGCCCTGAGTACCGACAGTTTCCAGCAAACCGACACCGTCGTTGTTGCCGACCAGGAGCAGAGCGCCGGCAATGTGATCGCCATCAACCGCAGCCTGCATTTGCGACCGGATACCTGCAATTTCCGCCTGATCAATGCCAAATGTTGCGGGGTCTTTCATGTTGATGGAGCTGTCATCGGCCATGGCCGTGAGGGAGCCCGCCAGCAGCAGGGCGGCCGCTGCGGTTGTATGGGCTGCGGTTGTATGGAGAGTATGGAGAGTCAGTTTCATGGGTGAATAACCTCGGTGTTGTTCTTATAGTCGTTCTTGAAAACGGGTTTTAAGTAACGGACAGGCTCCGGTGCAGGAGCCGTAAGACTGTCCCGATTATGCGTTAGCGCCAGATATGAGTCAATTTGACGCAAGGTACGATAACCGGAACACAGGATAATGCGATTTGTTGTGCTATTTACCCTCCGCCGTTGCTGGTAATTTAACGCCTGACTGTGTATTTTTGCTGTCAGTTACCCAAGCCAGACATTATCACGAGAGCACGTCATGCAACTGATATTAAAACTGATTGCGGGCATTGTGGCCGGCATACTAATCGGACTTTTTGCCCCTTATGCGCTAACGCAGGTTTTGATTACCTTCAAAGCCCTGTTCGGCGAGTTGCTCTTCTTCACCATTCCCCTGCTGATTCTGTTCTTTATTACCAGCGGCATTGCAGCCCTGCCACGAAACGCCGGACGCCTGCTGGGACGTTCTCTGGGTCTGGCGTATCTGTCTACTCTGGTGGCGGGTACCGTGGCCTTTGTGGTGGCAGCGATCCTGGTGCCCTTGTTGACGTCGCCCGGGTCGGCAACGGTCGCAACCGGACAGGTAACACTGGCGCCGTATGTTGAGCTCACCATACCGCCGGTGTTTGATGTCATGACGGCACTGGCGCTGGCCTTCATCTTCGGCGTTGGTATCGCCGCTACCCGGTCAATGCAGCTGAAAGAGCTGTCTGATCAGGGCCGCGATATCATTCAGCGTTTGCTGGTAAAAATTATTATTCCGTTGCTGCCACTCTATATCGCGGGTGTATTTGCTGAACTGGCGGCGGCCGGCACGGTGTTCGGCACCTTGCGCACCTTCGGTGTGGTTTTAGTCATGGCCCTGGTGTTGCATTGGGCCTGGATCGTGGTGTTGTTCACCCTGGCAGGTATCAAGGTTGGCAAGTCACCCATCAGCCTGATCAAGAACATGCTGCCGGCGTATTTTACCGCCTTGGGCACCATGTCGAGCGCGGCCACCATCCCGGTGTCGCTGCAGGCGAGCAAAAATAACGGGGTCAAGCCGGATGTGGCTGATTTCACAGTGCCGCTGTTTGCCACGGTTCACCTGTCAGGTTCAACCATCACCATAGTCAGTTGCGCGGTGGCAGTGATGTCAATTTACAATGGTCTGGACATACCGTCACTGACTATCATAGTACCGTTTATTCTGACCCTAGGCATTGTCATGCTGGCAGCCCCCGGCGTGCCTGGTGGCGCGGTCGTGGCGGCGGTAGGACTGTTGGGAAGCATGCTCGGCTTCAGCGAAACCGCTGTCGCGCTGATGATAGCGCTGTACATGGCGCAGGACAGCTTTGGTACTGCCTGCAACGTCACCTGCGATGGTGCTCTGTCCATTCTGGTGGGCGAGGCGGCCGAGAAGGTGTCTCCGGCTTCACCGCCAGCCTCATGAAGGGCTGGCATCGGAGTGCCCGGCATCGCGGGTATCAGGGGTGACAGCCGCCGGATGCCTGGGCAGATAGTCGTTATTCTGGAACACCTCCGCCATGATAGCCTGTTCAATAAAGCCGCGTTGTCCGGATTTGGCGGGCACGCGCACAATCAAATGAATTTCGCCAGCCACCGGTACTTGCAGGGTCACCCGTGGATCGACCGACGGTGGTTCAAGACCGCGGGTAACGCTGATGCGGTTCATGTAACGACGGACCTCCTCCAGAAAGGGCGCGCACTGCTTGCGGGCCGACTCCACAATGGCCTGCTGCGCTCCGCGCCAGTCATCGTCGCGCCTGAATGGCACGGTGAACACGTGCAGTACATAGTCATGGGTAAAGCTTTCATTAATGACGGGTTCGGATACAAACAGCGCGTTCGGTATCACCGCCATGCGCCCTGTGCGCTGGTGCGTCAGTTTGCCCGGACCCACTTCCAGAATGGTTGTTGCCAGCAGATTCTGGTCGATGACATCACCGCGGAACTCCTTGATCTGAATCCGGTCGCCAATACTGAAAGACCCCGCACCGGCTTTGAGAATGGACCCGGTAATACACATGATGAGCTCTTTGGTAGCGACCACAAACGCAACAGCAATAGCGACGATCGACAGGGCCAGTGTGCGCAGCTCTTCGCCCCAGATCAGTACCAGGCCCAGCAGCATCAGCAGGATGAGGCCGTTGCGTGATTGCACCAGCCAGCGTCGACGCAGTTCCAGCGAATCGACCTGGCGCTTGATAAAGCGCGACACCAGTGCCCGGATTACCAGAATACTTAAAATCAGCAAGCCAGTGCTGATCAGCAGGCTCAACATGGAATCGGGGACTACAAAATTTGCCAGCGACGTTTGTATGTTTTCTATCATTCAATCCATCCTTATGGTGCGCAGGACAGTCGCGTACAATTTCAGCTTTCCCTGCGCAGGCTTCAGTCATATTATGAGGCTTTGACGGGAATTTTGCCCGAAAATCGCCAACGAGGTCCGACTGTTGATAAAAACACGTGTTCAGCCGAATGCTCAACCAGACACGTCTGTGGACCCACGGACGCAAACGTCCGCCAAGTATACACCGGCGACTGCCATTGCGGTGGTGGTAGCGAATATGGTTGGCACCGGCGTCTTTACCAGTCTGGGTTATCAGATCATCGATATCAAATCGACCTTCGTGCTGCTGATGTTATGGCTGGTCGGTGGATTAGCTGCACTGTGCGGCGCACTGACCTATGCCGAGCTGGCCAGTCGTCTGCCGCGCTCTGGTGGCGAATACAATTTCCTGAGTCAGCTGTACCACCCTTCGCTTGGTTTTGTCTCGGGCTGGGTTTCGCTGACCGTAGGCTTTGCGGCTCCGACCGCGCTTGCCGCGATGACCTTTGCCGCCTACCTTGATTCGTCGGTCAGCCACCTGTTTTCCATCAACAGAATGACGGCAGCACTCGCCCTGGTTGCCGTGGTAACCTTTGTGCACGGGCAGAATCACAAAGCCAGCGGGGGGTTGCAGAACTGGTTTACCGTCCTCAAGGTGTTGTTGATTATCGGTTTTGTCTTGCTGGTAGGTACAACCGTGGATGCGCCACAGCAGGTGCATGTTCTGCCACGCGACGGTGATGGCACGCTACTGATGAGCAGTGCCTTTGCCATTTCCCTGATCTACGTGAATTATGCCTATACGGGCTGGAACGCTGCCACCTATATTACCGGTGAAATAGAGAATCCGGCGCGATCAGTACCGCTGGTGCTGATTGGCGGTACGTCAATCGTGATACTGTTGTATCTGGCACTTAATGCTGCGTTTCTGTATGCGGTGCCAATGGCTGAGCTGGAAGGTCGGCTGGAGGTAGGCGTCGTCGTGGCGCAGGCGACTTTTGGCAGTACCGGCGCGTTGGTAATGGGGGGAGTGTTGTCCCTGCTGTTGATTTCAACGGTCAGCGCCATGTTGATGGCGGGCCCTCGTGTACTGCAGGTGATGGGTGAAGACTTTCGACTGTTCCGTCGGCTCGCCATGCGTAACAGCAGCGGTGTGCCGAGAGCAGCAGTCTACACGCAGGGTGGTCTGACCATTCTGTTTATTGTCACGTCGACATTTGAGTCGGTACTGGTTTTCTCCGGTTTTATTCTGGGCCTGAGTTCTCTGGCTACAGTACTGGGCGTATTTGTATTGCGCTTCAGAAAAGGAGTAGACAAACAAGCTGGCAGCTACCGCACCTGGCTGTTCCCGTTGCCACCGTTGATCTACAGTGCCATCATGATCTGGACGCTGAGTTTCATTGCCTTCAATCGGCCACAAGAGGCAGGTGTGGCTGCGGTGATTATCGCGCTGGGTTTTGTCAGTTATTTGTTTACCGAAAAATTTTCGGCCCCCACTATTGATCCTGTTGCAAAACAAGAATAACGGAGATACATCATGTTCCGCTTCACTGGTTGTATGCGCTCGACACATCAATATCTGCTGCTCATCCTGTTTGTGGTGCTCACTGCCTGCTCGGCGCCGGAATCCGATACCGTTGGTTCCGAGCTGCAGCGGCTGCAGAACATTGCTGAGCGGGTGACCATCAAGCGTGATGACTACGGCGTGGCGCACATCTACGCAGAAACCGATGCTGATGCGGTGTTCGGTTTTCTGTATGCCCAGGCGGAGGATGACTTTCCGCGTATCGAACGTAATTATACCTGGGCCATTGGTCGGCTGGCGGAAGTCGAAGGCGAGTCAGCCCTGTTCAGTGATCTGCGAGCAAAGCTCTACATGAGCGAGGAAGAGGCGCGTGCTGCCTATGCATCTGCACCTGGCTGGCTGCGGGAACTGAGCGATGCGTTTGCGGATGGATTGAATTACTACCTGGCGACCCATCCAGAGGTGCAACCAAAATTGCTGACGCGCTTTGAGTCCTGGATGCCGTTCTATTTTTTTGAAGGCTCCATTGGTGGTGACATAGAACAAATACCCCTGCGCGGCATTGAGGCATTTTATTCGGGGGCCGAACCGGTCGCGCTCGCCAGTGTTGAGCCGGAAACGCTGGCGCAGTCGATTCACGATGAGCCCGTCGGATCCAACGGTTTCGCGCTGGCGGGTTCACGCACAGCCTCTGGTGATGCCATGCTGTTGATCAATCCGCATACCAGTTTCTTTTTCCGAGGCGAATATCATATTGTCAGCGATGAGGGCCTGAATGCTTATGGTGCTGCCACCTGGGGCCAGTTTTTTATCTATCAGGGCTTTAATGAAACCACGGGCTGGATGCATACATCCACCGGCGCTGACTTTATGGATGAGTTCTTGCATGACGTGGTGCAGGAGGGTGATGACCTGTTCTATCGCTATGGTGATGACCTGCGACCCATTGCGGTATCAAATATCACACTCAGTTACCGCGATGACAGTGGCGCCATGCAGGAGCGCAGCTTTCCCCGCTACATGACGCATCAGGGGCCGGTGACACACATGGTGGGCGATCAGTGGGCGGTAACCCGCATCAACTGGAACTCGGTCGATGCGCTGCGGCAGTCCTACCTGCGTATGAAAACGGCGAACTACGATGAGTTCATGGAGATGATGGATATTCGCACCAACTCTTCAAACAATACTGTGTTCGCGGATGCTGAAGGAAATATCGCCTACTTTCATGGCAACTTTATGCCCCGTCGTGACTCGCAGTTTGATTATTCTCGACCAGTAGACGGCAGCAATCCCGCGACAGACTGGCAGGGCGTGCACGAGGTGGATGAAACTGTGATGATGGTGAATCCGCCCAACGGCTGGTTGCAGAATACCAACGCTACGCCATTTACCATGGCGGGCGCCAACAGCCCTCTGCGCGAGGATTATCCGGTGTATATGGCGCCAGATGCGGAAAATTTCCGTGGTCTGCAGGCAGTCAGGCTGTTGCAGGATACATCGGATATGACCATCGACTCCCTGATTGAGCTGGCCTACGATCCCTACATCAACGGCTTTGAATACCTGGTGCCGGGTTTGATCAGTGCCTGGGAAGCGCTGGAGCCGGACTGGCCCGATCTGGAGCAGGCCATCGAAGCGCTGCGCAGTTGGGACTATCGGGTCAGCACGGATTCGGTGGGTATGACCCTGGCACACTTCTACGGGATGAATGCCGCGCAGGAAATTGACACGCCGGACGGGCTGAGCCAGATGGAACAGATCAACTGGCTGGGCACGGACAGTGACGCGGTAGACAGACTGTCAGTGTTCAGCGCCACCTTGCTACAGTTGAATGAGGCATTTGGCACCTGGAATACGCCCTGGGGAGACGTTAACCGGTATCAGCGTATCACCGGGGACATTGATCATCCTTACAGCGACAACGCCCCAAGCCTGCCGGTAGGCATGGCGTCTTCGCGCTGGGGGGCGCTGGCCTCCTTCGGTGCGCGCGCCTATCCGGGCACCAATCGCATTTACGGGTCATCCGGCAACAGTTTTATTGCGGTGGTTGAGTTCGGTGAACGGGTCCGTGCCAAAAGCCTGCTCGCCGGCGGACAAAGCTCCGATCCGGCTTCGCCACACTTTGATGACCAGGCGCAGCGCTACGTGGACCGTGAATTCAAGGATGTCGCCTATTACCGTGAGGATGTCGACGCCCGGGCGGTGCGCACCTACCACCCGGGTGAGTAAGCTTCATAAAACAGCCATGTCAGAAGGCGCCAGCAGGGCCGGGAAATACGACCGGGCTCTGCACGCCAGTGGCAGAAACGCTGGAGACACCAAAGTAGTAGTTGTCGATGACAACATTCTCCAGCGTGAACTCATCTACATCACCTACGGTGCGGGAGTGCGTCCACTGGGCATCGGTAGTCAGACGCCAGTGCAGTCTGTATTGCGTTGCACCAGGCACCTTGTCCCAGCTCAGCGTGGTGTCAGGGCTGACCTGACCGCTGATACTGACATTGTCGGGTGGTGCCGGCGCCCATGACATGGCGGCCATGGTCACCGCATTCAGGGCGGTAAGTTTGGCAGCATAATCAAAGTCGACATGTTCCAGCACATCACCGTAGGCGATGCCGTCTTCGACCCGGATATCCTGATGCTGCCAGTTATAGTTCTCGTTGGTTTCCATGATGCGCACCGCCGGGAATCCGGCTTCGTTGAACGGGCGGTGATGACCGCCACGGCCGAATCGATCCAGTCGGTAGACCATCATCACATCAAGGTTGGGGATATACTGGTCGGCGATGTCGTCAATATAACGTGCCATATTGCGTGACGCAGAATCGACCTCACCGCCCTGGAAGCGTCGTTGCCGCGCTTCCTCTTCGGTTTCCACATAGCGTGTGCCTTCAGAGAAAACCCGCGCTGTGGTGTTGTTGATGACGCCGTTGATACCACGGATATTGCCGATCATGTCATTATTGATGACGGCCTTGATGTCCCAGTTGTTTTGGCGAGCATGGGCAGCGAGGATGGCGCCGCCGTTCAACCCCTGCTCTTCGCCTGACAGCCCGGCATAGATGATGGAACCGGGGAAGGTGTACTGGCTCAGCACGCGGGCCGCCTCTATGGTGCCTGCCATTCCTGTTGCATTGTCATTGGCGCCGGGCGAGTCGCTGGTCGAATTCATGATGTCGCTGACACGGCTGTCGATATCACCGCTCATCATCACAAATCGGTCAGGGTTGTCGCTGCCGCGCTGGATGGCGATGACATTGACCACCTCGACCGGGTCTGGCACGCGAGCCGTGCCGGAGACTATGTCGCTGACGTAAAACACGTCAAGACAGCCGCCACATTCCGCTGAAATCTTGTCAAATTCGGCCTTGATCCAGCGCCGGGCAGCACCGATGCCACGGGTATCGGAGTCCGTTTCAGACAGCGTGTGACGCGTACCAAAGCCGGCCAGCGTGGTGATGTCCTGCTGCAGTCGTTGCGCCGATGTGGCCGTTGCAATGTCATGCAGCGCCTGTTCATCGGCGTTCGCTGCCGACAGCAGGGTGCCGGCGGCAGTACCGACGATCGTGCCGACGATCATGCCCGGGGTAATGAGTTTCATAGTCAGACCTCTGTTTTAGCAGCAATGTAAGCATCAACTTCGCGCTCCAGCACCGTCAACGGTACCACGCCCAGGTTGAGCACAACGTTATGGAATTCCTGCATGGAAAAATCGTCACCCAGCGCTTCGCGCGCCCGGTCCCGCAGTTCGATGATGCGCAATTGACCAATCATGTATGACGTTGCCTGGCCGGGGAATACAACGTAGCGGTCAACTTCGCTGGGCGGAATGCCGTAGTCGATGGCCTGCTGGCGCGTCCACTGCTTGGCGTGCAAACCCGTATCGACCACCAGGCGGCGGGCGCGGAACAACTCGGAGTCCAGCTGCCCCAGCAGGCCTTCGATATCATCTTCGTACCAGCCTTCTTCGGCGGCCAGTCGTTCGGCGTACAGCGCCCAGCCTTCAGAGCTGGCCGAGATGCCGCCGAAGGCGCGAATCTGCATGAAACGGGGCAGTTCTGTATTTTCGGTAATCAGCGCAATCTGAAAATGATGACCTGGCACGGTTTCATGATAAACCAGGGTGCGCAGCGTGAAGTTGCTTAGCCTGTCCAGGCGCAGCGGCATCTGGAAAATGCCGGGACGGGATCCGTCCAGCGGTGGCGAGGTGTAAGATGCGGCCGCATTCGCCCAGCGGAACTCGGGGTAGGGCTGGGCAATGACTGGCGTCGTGGGGCGGTTATCAAACAGGCTTTCAGCGCGGGCTTCGGCATCACGCAGGTAGGTTTCGATATCGGCCATCAGGGCAGCTCGGCCTGCATCGGAGTCTTCATAGGCGAGACGTTCGTGCAAAATGGCAGAGCGCTCTTCCACGCTGCCTTCTTCAAGTCCGATCTGGCGCATCAGGGTATCCATCTGCGCTTCGATACGTGCCACCTCGCGCAGACCGATCTCATGGATTTCATCGGCGCTCAGGTCAGTGGTGGTGAAGCGTCGCAGCTGGGCTTCGTAGTACGCATCGCCGCCTTCCAGACTCCACAGGCCGGCATCATTTGTAGACAGTGGCAACTGCGCCTGCAGTTCGGCAATGGCATCGCGCCAGGCCGGATACACTTCGTCGGCAACGATGCCTGCCGCGCGCTCGAGTAGCTGGATACGCTGGTCTTCAGTCAGGCCGTCAACGTCTTCGGTTTTGTTGAACAAAGTCGTAGCCAGCGGGTTGTCGCGCGGCTCGTCGGAGATGAAACGGTCCATCTGATCAATGGTGGTCTGTAGAATGAATGTAGGCGGACGAATGCCGGTTGCAGAGCGTCGTGCCGCCTCTGCGGTTGCTTCGCGCATGCGCTCATCCATTAATTGCAGACGGGTCAGGTAGTTGTCGGTGTCATTGGCTGAGCGCAGAGGGTGCACGACTGTCAGTTGGTTAACCAGACCGACGTTGGCCCCGTTCATCTGCTGCAGCGGAAAATCGAAATCGAGAAAGGGCTCATTGTCAACGACGCGTTGCAAGGACCAGCGCATGACATCGGCTGAAATACGGGTCGTGTCGCTTTCCTGATCCAGGTCGTAGTTATCCAGTTGCGCCAGTCCCTCGCGTGCCAGGGTGATGATGCGCTGCTCTTGTTCCAGCGTCAGTGGAGTGACCTGTTGTTCCAGTTGATTCTGTTCTTCCCCTTCGAAAAACCCGGCACTGATAGCCTGATTGGGATTGGCGCGTACCCAGTCAGCGGTGAATTCGGAGAAGAACGCATCTATTGATGCTGGCGCTTGTGCTGTCTGTGCCTCCGCCCCGGTTGTGGCTGTCGGCGGGGTGTCGGTGACCGGTGTCGGCGCTGCTTCATCGGCCGGCGAACAGCCCAGGGTCAGGAGTAACAGTCCCGGGACCAACAACCTAAGAGGATTCGCAGTACTCAGTTTGTTCTTCATAAACACCTCGATAAGTCAGTGTGGCCGCTAGCGGCGCATTTCACCCGCGATGGGTGTTTTGATCTTTTTGGCAATCATGTCAGCACTGTATCCCAGCGCGATCAGGTAGTACAGTTTGGCTACCGCCGCCTCCGTGGTCAGGTCCCGGCCGCTGATAGCGCCGGCCCGGGCCAGAGCGCTGCCGGCAGCGTAACTGCTCATGCGGACAATGCCGTCAAGCGGCTGCGACACCACAACCACGACAATGCCATTGCGTACGGCATCGCGAATCGCATCCTGGAATGCCTGGTTCTTGCTGGGGCCATTGCCGGCACCATAGGCTTCCAGAACAATGCCGCGAAGCTGGCTGCTGCTACAAACGGCGCGCAACGTCTCAGCACTGAAACCTGGGAACAGTCGCACCAGTGCCACGGCATCATCGGGTGGCAACTGTCCGTGTTTGGTGAAGTTGCCAAACGCCAACGGAAAACGACGCCTTCGATTGTATTCGACATCAATGCCGATGGCCCCCAGATGCGGGTAGCGCGGCGAATCAAATGCATCATAGGCCTTGGCCGATACTTTGGTGGCACGGTTGCCACGCAGGATCCGGGATCCGAATACCACACAGACCTGCGTCATGGCTTCCGGCATATTGGCCGCCACTTCCAGCGCCGAGATCAGGTTATTGCGCGCATCGCTGCGCGGGTAGGCATAGGGCAGCTGGGCGCCGGTAATAACGACAGGTTTGTCGGAGCGTTCAAGGAAAAAGCTCAGCGCAGAGGCAGTGTATGCCAGCGTGTCGGTGCCGTGCAGTACTACAAAACCATCAAAGCGCTGGTAGCGCTGCAGGATGTCGCTGGCTATGCGTACCCAGTGGCCGGGCGTCATGTCGGAACTGTCCAGCAGCGGATCGTAACTCAGGGTTTCGATGACGGGCGGGTGGGTCTGGAATGCCTGTCCAAGCTCCGGCATATGCCTGATATCTGCCGCCAGGTCAGCCGCAGGTGCCAGCCCTTCGGGCGTCTGCTGCATACCGATGGTACCACCGGTATAAATGATCAATATGCGTTTGGGATGGTCCATGTGCTCAATTCTGACATTCTGTTGACGCTTAGCCTACCACGTTTTGTATCGCCCAAAGTATCAGGCCGAGACAAACAGACCACAGCAGGCACGCGGCCAGATCAAGCAGGGAATAGCGTCTGGCGTTGAAGCCACTGATGCCCAGCAGTGCCGGAACAAGGCTACGGATGGCCGGTATAAAACGACCGATGAAAATGGCGTAAGGGCCGTATTTGATTATCATGAGCTCAGATTTTTGCAGTTTTGCCCGGTGTTTCTGTGCGAACGCGAAGTGATGAAAGCGCGGAACTATCCAGCGTCCGCTGTAAAAACCAACATGATCGCCAAGCAACGCGCCGCCCAGGGCGAGCGGGACGATCTGGGCGAGAGTGGCGATCTCATTGGCGAGCAGTACCGAACCCACGGCTACCAGAAAGGCGCCGGAGATCAGCAGCCCGATGCCGATGCAGGCTTCGGCAAAGGCAAAAACAGGAATGAGAAAAATGGCAAATTCGCGATTGCGTTCCAGCCACGCCAGGATAAAAGTGTCTATTTCTGTTCTCGCCTGTTGTCAGTGGTCGACATAAGCACTGCGTGCGGAGGCAGCGTTGCCGGAGGTTTTAGCCAGTGCGGCGCAGTCGCCATCGGGCCATTAAGCGTTCTTAAAAAACTTTCCAGTTGTTTCTTCTCGACGGCGCGCAAGCCCAGGGGCTTGGCTTCGTTGTGGCCTATCATCGACAGCTCGGCCTTGTTGTAGTGCTCAATGACTTCAGCAAGGTTTGTCATTTGACCTGCATGCATATAGGGTGCTGTTTTGCTCAGATCCCGCAGACTGCCTGTGCGCTGAGCACCTATCATCTCATCGCCGCCCCGGGCAAAGCGCAGCTCGGCGCAGTCACCCGGATCAGCGTCGCTGAACCTGCCAAGGCAGTTAAACGGATCTGCCTGCGCCCGTCTCAGGCCTTCTGCCCGGCCCAGCGCCGGCAGCATGCCGGGAGCAGACAGGATGGCGGTGTTATGGAACGAATTATTGGTAAATAAAGGTCCGTTGTGGCAGTCCACGCATTCCGCCTTGTCGATGAACAGTCTTAATCCGGCGAGTTCTTCGTTGGTCATTGCGTCGCCTGTTGTCACGCCTGGGGTCAGGTCGCCACTGTCGTCCAGGCTTGCCACATAGTCATCAAACCGGGTTGGTCCCGGCAACAAATGACGCTGGTACGCTGACAGCGCTTTGCCGACATTGGCAAAAATCTGATCGGTTGAGTGCTGGTCCGGAAGCGGACCAAAAACCTGTGCATAGCGCTGTTGATAGTCTTTGTCGGATTTGATCAAAGCAGCAATTTCACTGCGCTCGAAACCGTGTTCCAGGGGGTTCTCCAGAGGCTCCAGTGCCTGCGCCCACAAACTGTCCTTGCGCCCGTCCCAGAACAGCCACGGGCTGTATGCCGCGCCCACCAGGCTCATGGTGTTGCGGTCACCGGCGGCCACGCCGACACCCACCGGCAACTGATCAGTAAAATGATGCTCAGGCTGATGACATTTGGCGCAGGAGACGCTGCCATCTGCACTCAGCCGTGTGTCGAAAAACAGATGATGACCGAACTCGGCAGCGTCCGGATCATCTGCCACCGCATTGCCCGGATCATCGGGCAGCGGCGGTAGATTCTGCAGTGATAAAGATTCCAGTAGCGCCAGTTCCTGCTGATTCCATTGGGCCGGCAAGGGCGCGGGCACGTGCTGCCAGGCCAGGTATCCCAGTATTGAAAGCAGGCTCAGGGCAAATATCAGTGCTGTTGATCTGATCCAGTGCATAAATAGTGGTTACAGCGTCAAGGTAAATATGGCCCGGTAGGGCACGTCGGCTGATTCGATCTGCAGTCTGAGCTCCCACTCGCCATTCATGTGAAATCGTACACCCTCAAGACGGTAGCGACCCTCGCCGAGGTTCTCGGTGACCTGGGGGCTGGTTGCCAGACCATGGTTGTGCGCGGGCATGCCACCGTCTACGCTGATCCGGGCATCAGTAACCGGATCGCCTTGCGAGTCCTGCACACGAATAACCCAGCTGTGCATCTGATTGATGGCCAGAGGTTCCAGCTCGCTTTGCATTTGTACGTGTAAACCGGCTGGCTGGCTCATTGCCGACAGAGCTTCTGTTGCTGCGCTGGTCGTTGAGATGGCTGTCACGAACATGGCCGCTAAACCCAGACTTGCGCCGATAGCGTGAAAATAATCAGGCATTTTCATGGCTCGCTCCGCTTTTCAAGGCATTGCCGCGCGTCCGACGAATAACGAACAGGATCAGCGCCAGTACCGGCAAACCCCAGAACCAGTTAGACCACGCAGAAGTGCCGACCCTGAACGGGAAGACCGCGTGATAGAGAATTTCTTCGCTGGGGTGGGGTATGCTGACAACGCCAATGTAGTCCCCTGTTGCGTCAAAGTTGTGCATGACCCGGGTGACGCCATCAGTTTGAGGGGGAAGGGATTGCAAAAATACGGTATCGGCCCTCAGTTGCTCCGTCGACATGGCCTCAATGTCCTGCCAGCGCACAAACCGGCCGAGTTCGCTGGTGTTGTGCATGATGCGAAACTCAAGTGGAACCTGACGCATGGAGTCGTGCCGGTACTCCATGATAAAAACACTTTCTCCTGCGCTGGGTATGTCTTCGCAAAAGCTGTCGTGGTCCGAGGTGCCGGGTTGGAAAATGGAGAAATGGGCGCTGTAGAAACCGAACTGAATGACACAGGCATCACCTTCGTCGACCACGCTGCCATGAGCATGAGTCTGTCGTGAAACGCTGAGCAGACAGCCAAATAGCAGCAAGACCAGGAGTACCCGGTGTCGGCGGGGCAGACGCTGAGCAGCAAACATTGGGTTGGTCGCAAACAACGGATTCACTGGCCTGTCTTTGCTGTCAACTGCATTGGTCGTTAACCGCATAGCTACTTACCTGGTTACCTGCCTTATTTTTATACGGTCGAGGATAACGTATGAGGGCAGGAATGGGAAACGAGCTGGCAACAATCGCAAAAGCTCTCTATGATCAAACACATATTGCTGCGCTACCCTCTTTTATCAATCTGCTCTAACAGGAGTGACGGAATGTTGTTGTCCCGACGATTAATGTCTGCGAGTTTTCCCTTGGTGTTGACCCTGGCCGCGCTGTCGGCATGCAGCGAAGAACCGGCAGATCAGCCGACGTGGATGGATGCGCGCACTGCCCTGAGTAGCATGGCTGGTGGCGAACTGAGCAGTGCCACGCTGGTGAGTTATTACCTGGACAGAATTGCACAGCACAACCGGCAGGGACATGGCCTGAATGCCATTATCGATGTCAACCAGGATGCCTTGTCGCAAGCACAGGCCCTGGACGCGGAGCGTGCGGCAGGCACCGTCAGGTCCGCCCTGCACGGCATGCCGGTGGTATTAAAAGCCAACATCGCGACTGCCGATAACATGCCAACAACGGCGGGCGCGTTGGCGCTGCAGGGGCATCTGACTGACAGGGATGCCGCCTTTGTGACCCAGTTGCGTGACGCCGGTGCCATCATCCTGGCCAAGGCCAATCTGTCAGAATGGGCGAATTTTCGTGGTGAGGATTCAATCAGCGGCTGGTCGGCGCTGGGCGGGCAGACCCGCAATCCCCATTTGCTGACGCATACACCCTGTGGTTCCAGCGCGGGTTCCGCGGTCGCCGTGGCGGCCGACATGACCCTGCTGGCGGTCGGCACCGAGACTGACGGGTCGATCATGTGCCCTGCCGCGATCAATGGCATCGTTGGTATCAAACCCACACGCGGCAGTGTGTCAGGCGAAGGTATCATACCGATAGCCAGTGCTCAGGATATCGCCGGACCCATGGCGCGCAATGTGTTTGATGCGGCACTGCTGCTGGACGGCATGTTGACACCGGAAGCCCGCAGTCGCTTTGATGAGCCGTTGACCTACAGCATAGATCAGGCGCCGGATCTGCAGAAGGTGGTTCTGGTCAGGGCCTACGATGAGCGGGAGCCGGCGCTGGTGCCGTTGTTTGAGCAACTGGCCGAGATGTTCGAGTCTCGCGGCGTCGAAGTGGTGGAACTTGCCGAGTGGCAGGCGCCGCGGGAGATGGGTGCTGCCGAATTTGAGGTGTTGATCTACGAGTTCCGGCGCGACCTGGAACAGTGGTTACTGGACTACGGTGTGGCCGAAGAGGTGAACAGTTTTGCCGAGCTGGTTGCATTTAATGCAGCGCGCGGGGAGGAGGCGTTGGGGGCATTCGGGCAGGAATATCTGGAACAGGCTGCGGCGGTTGATCTGGTAGAGGATCGTGCATCCTATCAACAGGCACTGGCAAGCAGCCGGGCGCTGGCCGAAGCCATGTTGAATGAATATCTGCAGGCGCAGGGCGCCGATGCCATTATCCTGCCCTCTTATGGCAAAGCCTGGCCAATAGACCCTGACAGCGGAGACGGTTTCGGTTTTGGTACGTCCGGGCCGGCAGCGATTTCCGGTTACCCTTCTATTACACTACCGGGGACGTTCAGCGGAATCTTGCCATTGGGGATCAGTGTGGTGGGGCTGCCCTGGTCCGAACCCACGCTGCTCGGCCTGGCGGCCGAGCTTGAGCGTGAACTGGATGCCTATCAGCAGCCGCAGTTCGCGACTGCGGCTCCGTGACCGGTCAGGCCCGGTGCTGGCCTGGCATATCACACTTGAAGTGACCGACCAGCGTTTGCAGCTCGGCGGCAAGCCTGGCCAGTTCGCTGGCACCGGTACTGATTTCGCGTGAGCCAGTTGCGGTTTCGTTGGCAACATCGGAGATGTTGTTGATATTGCGGTTGATCTCCAGGCTCACCGCAGATTGCTCTTCCGATGCGCTGGCGATCTGATTGCTCATATCCTTGATCACTGACACCGCGCGCGTGATGTTCTGCAGAGATTGTCCGGCGCGGCTGGCGTGATCCACGCTGGTTGCTGCCTGATCCTTGCCTTTGACCATGACCTGTACGGCCTGGTTGGCGCCAGTCTGCAGCTTGGTGATCATGTTCTGGATTTCTTCAGTTGATGCCTGGGTGCGACTGGCCAGGGTACGAACCTCGTCGGCAACAACCGCAAAGCCCCGGCCCTGCTCGCCGGCGCGCGCTGCTTCAATCGCCGCGTTCAATGCCAGCAGGTTGGTCTGCTCGGCGATGCCACGAATCACGTCAAGTACCGAACCGATACTGTCGGTTTCTTTCTGCAGGTTGGTGATGACCTCGGAAGCCTGGTCAATATCGCGAGCCAGGGCATTGATGGCGCCCATGGTCTGGGTAACAACGTCCGCGCCCTTGGTGGATTCGTCATCGGCCTGTTGCGCATCATTGGCAGCCATGCCGACGTTGCGCGCGACTTCTTCAACCGTGCTCGACATTTCGGACATGGCTTTGGCCACGTGCTCGATTTCGCTCTGCTGACGCAGGGCGCCCGCTGAGGTTTTGGTAATCGTGCCCGACAACTGTTCTGCGGCGGCGCTGAGGTTGATGGCCGATTCCTTGAATTTGCCGACCACATCGTGGACGCGTGCAGCAAACAGATTGAACCAGTGTGCCAGTTCGCCCACTTCATCCTTGCTGGACACGTGGATGCGCTTGGTCAGGTCGCCGTCTCCTTCCGCCATGTCGCGAAGCGCATTGACCACTTCGGTGACCGGCCGCACGATAGAGCGCTGGATCAGAAAAGAAATGGCCAGAGCCAGTGCTGCCACGCCAAGAACGATGAGAATAAACGACAGAGTGTAAGTGCTGACAACCTGCTGGCGCTCGGCCAGGCTGACGCGCATGTACAGAGTACCGATCACATCGCCATCCATGGTAACCGGCTCAAACAGTTCAAGGTACCCAAGCTCTGGTCGTTGCACCACGTCCTGCGTGCCCGGACTCTGCGGCAGCGGACCACTGCTCTGGCCATCGGCGACAAACTCAGCGAAATTGCTGCCGCTATCGTCGAACAGGACAGCAGCCATGATGCTTTCGTTCAGGTCCAGTGCGCTGAGCGTTTCGGTGGCCGAGGCGTCATCAAAAAACGCCAGCGCCCCGGTGGTGTTGGCACCAATCAGGCGCGCGGTGGTCAGTGCCTGGGTTGCCAGTCGCTGATCAAGGCGCTGCAATTCAACGGCGACAAAAATAGCAGTCGATATCACTACCGCCACAGTGCTGGTCAGCGTGACACCCGTCAGCACTTTCCATTTCAGGGTCCAGTTCATATTTAACACGGTTTGGTCCTCCGGCGGCAGTAGTGTGGTTTACACCATCACTGAATGGCGCGCATCAATTGTTCGCGAACGTTCAGGCCGGTCTGCTCAATGAGAGCCCGGTTCATGCGGATCGCGATACGGTCACCGCGCTCACCACTCAGGCCGATCATGCCACCGTCTTCCGGGAAATTGACAATTTCACTGACAGTCAATGCGTGCGAACCGGCAACTGCGCCGGTGATTTCGGCGGTGCGGCCGGTTTCGCTGGAGCTGACGTAAACGATATGGCAATCGCGGGCAGCAGCCACATCACTGCCGGCCAGGTTGCTGACAGCAATGGTGCGATCGCCAGCACGTTTGCCGTTGACGATCTGGTTAAGAGAGTTGCCGAGCTCGTTTTCGCCCAGGACGCAGACACGCAGATCACCGTCCGCACTGGCGAATGCAGCATCTGGCCAGTCGATGAAACGCCCGAAATTCATTACGAAGCGGGCGATGGCGTCACTGCCACCATCGCTTTTGGCGATCTGGCCTTGTTGTGCCTGGGCCGAAGTCGCGGCAACGGCCGACAGTAAACCGATCATCAGACATCGGCGTATCAGTGTAGGAGTCAAAATCGTTTTCATGAGCTTTCTCTAAATATAAATATTTGTTAATGTCGCCTGTCGGCAGATTACAGCTGCACTGCCGGGTCCAGGCATAAGGGGGGCGCTGCAAGACAGTAAACGGCAGCAAATCCGAAAGCTTTAGAAAAAACTTTTCTGTTTTGTGTCAATTGGTAACAGCTCCGTTCAGAGAAAAACGTAAAACGAGGATCTGCAATGACTAACGGCAGCACAGGGACCTCTGGCCGGCGCGGGTGGTTTACCCGCTTTCTGGACAGTGTTGAGTGGCTTGGCAACCTGCTGCCGCATCCGGTTACTCTATTTGCATTGCTGGCCTTCGGCATGGTGCTGCTGTCCGGATTGTTTGGTGCGCTTGGCGTGTCGGTGCCGGATCCTCGCCCATCGGCAGCCGAAGGCACCATGATTGAGGCGGTCAGTCTGCTCAATGCGGAGGGGCTGCGACTGATTCTGGGCAACCTGGTCAGCAACTTTGTCAACTTCGCGCCATTGGGCGTGGTGCTCGTTGCCATGCTTGGAGTTGGTATCGCCGAGAAATCCGGGTTGCTGTCTGCGATGGTGCGCGGCATTGTATTGAGTGCGCCTCGCCATGTGGTAACGGTGGCGATCGTGTTCGCCGGCGTCATTTCCAACACCGCTTCGGAAATGGGTTACGTTGTGCTGGTCCCGCTTGCAGGTGCCATCTTTCTGGCGCTGGGACGCCATCCCCTGGCTGGTATGGCAGCGGCTTTTGCTGGCGTATCAGGTGGTTACAGTGCCAATCTGCTAATAGGGACAGTGGATCCGCTGTTGGCTGGCATTACCCAGGAAGCGGCGCGATTGATCGATCCGTCATATGAAGTTTACGCCACCGCCAACTGGTATCTCATGGCAGTCAGCACCTTCATGATTACGATCGTCGGGTCTCTGGTGACAATTTATATCGTTGAGCCCAAGCTGGGCGAGTACGACGACAGCAACGCCGACCCGAGCGTGCTTGATGGAAAAAGCATGGAAAGGCTGAAACCGGTTGAGCGCAGGGGCCTGCTGATTGCGGGTGTGGCCGCTGTTCTGGTGCTGGGTTTGATAGCGCTGCTGGCAGTGCCTCAGGGCGCGCCTTTGCGCGATCCGGTTGATGGCGGCGCCGGGCCTTTTTTCCGCAGTATCGTGGCCTTCATCTTTCTGTTTTTCCTGGTCACTGGCTTTGCGTATGGCCGTGTCACTGGCAGCATGCGGAATGACCGCGATGTGATTGATGCCATGGCCTCGGCAGTGTCGACCCTGGGTCTTTATGTCGTACTGGTGTTTTTTGCCGCGCAGTTTGTCGCGTTCTTTGGCTGGACCAACCTGGGTGTCATAACAGCCGTGACCGGTGCCGAGTTTCTGATCAGCGCGGAGCTGACCGGACCCGTGGTGTTCGTGTTTTTCATCATCATGTGTTGTTTTGTTAATCTGATGCTGGGGTCGGCGTCAGCGCAGTGGGCGGTAACTGCGCCGGTGTTTGTGCCCATGCTGATGCTGGTGGGATATGCGCCTGAGTTGATACAGGCGGCGTACCGCATAGGTGATTCAACGACCAATATCATCACCCCGATGATGAGTTATTTTGGCCTGATTCTGGCCTGGGCTACGCGCTACAACAAAGATATGGGTATTGGCACCATGATCGCAACCATGTTGCCGTTTTCGATCTTCTTTTTCATCTTCTGGGTCATGCTGTTTTATGTCTGGGTTTTCCTGCTGGGTTTGCCGGTCGGGCCCGGCGCTGCGACTTACTATACCGGCAACTGATCGGTGAGCGAGTCGCGGAAATGAACAAGGTTTGCCGGGCATTTCTCTGTATAATTGCCAAAACCTGATTATTTGAGCGTGACATGTTGCAGTTGGGCAAGGTTTATACCTTACAAGTTATTGAATTTGCTGATTTTGGTGTGTATCTGGGTGCCAGTCCCAGTGCCAGTGATGCGGAGCGGGTGTTGTTGCCCCGGCGGCATGTACCCGAGGGTGCGGCCATTGGTGATAGCCTGCGGGTGTTTTTGTATCTCGACAGTGAGGACCGGCCCGTGGCAACCACCAGGATGCCGACAGCCACGGTGGGGCAATTTGCTTTTCTGCCGGTGGTGGATCGCAATGCGGTGGGTGCGTTTCTGGACTGGGGCCTGGAGAAAGACCTGCTGGTGCCTTTCATGGAGCAGCACCGGCCGATGGAAGAAGGACGTTCCTATCTGGTTTATATCTATGTGGACAAAGTACACAGCCGTATCGTGGCATCGTCCAAAATCGACAAATTTCTCGATGACGATAAACCTCATCGCTTCAACACCGGGCAACCGGTTGATCTGATTATCGCCAACAGCACTGATCTGGGCTTCAAGGCTATTGTCAATCACAGCCACTGGGGCGTGCTGCACAGTGCGGACGTTTCCCAGCGCCTGAGTTTCGGGCAAAGCATCAAAGGTTATATCCGCCATGTCAGGCCCGATGGTCGTATTGACCTTTCACTGCGTCCGGCGGTTGAGGTAGTGGATGAGCATGGTGCAGTGATTGTCGCCTACCTGAAAAAACAGGGTGGCTTTGCACCGGTTCATGACAAGTCATCGCCTGAAGATATATTCAGGGTGTTTGGCATCAGCAAAGCAGCGTTCAAAAAAAGTATCGGCCGTTTGTACAAACAGGGTGTGATAGACCTTCGTCCGGATGGCATTCAACTGTGCACAGAGGCTTGAAGCAAACAATTCATTGAAGTGGAAAATTATGTCCAGGCAAGAGCAATCCGAACAGGTGACGGCTGATGTTGAAGTCAATACGGTACCCGTTGAGTTATACAAAATTCTTAAATTCGAAGGCCTGGTCGGCAGTGGCGCTGAAGCCAAGTCGGTGGTCGCCGACGGCATGGTGCTGGTCAATGATGTGATAGAGACGCAGAAGCGCAAAAAAATTGTGACCGGTGATGTGATTGAATTTGCCGGTCACAGAATGCGTATCGTATTTGCCGGGGGTGACTCATGATCAATAATGATGTGCTGCGGCGCCTGCGTTATGCCTTTGACTACAGCGACCAGCAGATGATGGATGTTTTTGCCCGGGCTGACTGCAGCGTGACACGGGACCAGGTGTGCAACTGGCTGAAAGCCGATGAAGACCCCGATTTTGTATTTTGTGATGACACCACACTGGCTATTTTCCTGAACGGACTGATTAATGCCCTGCGCGGCAAAAAAGATGGCCCGCAGCCAGAGCCGGAACAGGAGCTGAGCAATAACATGATTTTCATGAAGCTGCGCATTGCCCTGAATCTGAAGTCAGACGATGTGCTGGCCATGCTGGAGAGTGTGGGCATGAGTCTGAGCCAGCATGAGCTGACGGCCCTGTTTCGAAAGCCCGGACACAAACACTATCGGGAATGCAAAGACCAGATTCTGCGCAATTTTCTGAAAGCCGTTCAGCTGCAGCGTCGCGGACAAAGCACGGCCGCGGAGCCCCCCAATGAACTTTAGATCGACACTGTTTTTAGCGACAGCCACTTTGCTGCTTGGGCATTGCACGGCAACAACTGTTGATCAGAACCTGCCGACCGGATTCAGTACCCTGGCGCTGGTGGACGATTCCATTGAACTGGACATGCGTTATACCGGCAGCAATAATTTTGTTGGTGAGCCCATCACCGGTTACGAGGAATCGGCCTGCGTGCTGACGACACCCGCTGCATCAGCGCTGGCACAGGTGCAGGCACAAGCCAATCTGCAGGGCTATTCTCTCAAGGTTTACGATTGCTTCCGTCCGCAACGCGCTGTTGACCATTTTGTCGCCTGGGCAGCCGATGCGGATGATGAAAAAATGAAAGCCGCATTCTATCCCGATGTGCCCAAAGACGAGCTGTTCTCGCGTGGCTACATTGCCGAGCGCTCCGGGCACAGCCGGGGCAGCACGGTTGATCTGACTCTGGTGCGACTGGGGTCCACGCAGCCACAGGCGGACCCGATGGGGCGCTACGATTGTCGTGGCAGCGAAGAACAGCGGTTCCCGGATAACAGCATTGACATGGGGACCAGCTACGATTGTTTTGATGCCCGCTCGCATACCGATAACCCCGCTGTGGGTGAAGAGGTATTGGTCAATCGTCACCTGCTGCGCGGGCTGATGGAGGCTGCCGGGTTTGTGAACTATGACCAGGAGTGGTGGCATTACACCCTGCGTGACGAACCTTTTCCGGATCAGTATTTTGATTTTCCGATTCAATAGATATTCAAGGCTTGGTATTTGTGTCAGCCACCAGTTCGTTTAACAGTCCGGGCCACAAAGATTTCTGGTTTGTGCCGCTCGGCGGTTGTGGCGAAATTGGCATGAACCTGAACATGTACGGACATGCCGGGCAGTGGTTGATGGTCGACTGTGGCGTGACGTTCGGGAAAGTGGATGACCAGCCCCTGTCCGGTAACCGGGTGGAAATGCCGGATCCGGTTTTTATCGCCAATCGCAATGAAGCCCTGCTGGGAATCGTGGCGACCCATGCGCATGAAGATCACATAGGTGCCATTCCCCACCTCTGGGAGCAGTTTCGTTGCCCGATTTACACCACACCGTTCACCCGCCAGGTTTTACAGCGCAAGTTGAGTCAGGCCGGTATCGATGCGCCGCTGGTCACCGTTCATCCGGGCGAGGCGCTGGCGCTGGGGCCGTTCACCCTGCGCTGGCTGCCGATCACGCACTCAACACCGGAAACCAACGCCCTGCTGATCACGACACCGGTTGCACGGGTATTGCATACCGCAGACTGGAAGATCGATTCGGCGCCGGTGGTGGGTGATGCCATTGACCCTGGTTTGTTTCAGTCCGTCGGAAAATCACGTATCGACGCCATTGTTTGTGACTCGACCAATGCAACCCACGCGGGCAGTTCCCTGTCGGAGTCAGCGTTGTTTGAAGACCTGCTGACAACGGTCAGGGAAAGCGAAGGGCGTGTTGTTGTTGCCTGTTTTGCCAGCAATATTGCGCGCCTGCAGACGCTGGGCAACGTGGCGTTTATGTCAAAACGCTATCTGGGCGTGATCGGGCGCTCGCTGCACAATATGACCGCCTGCGCGCGTGCGGCTGGTTATCTGCAGGATAATTTTACCTTGGTAGCGAATGCCGATCTGGGTTACCTGCAGCCGCAGGAAATGCTGCTGCTTGCTACCGGCAGTCAGGGCGAAGCCGGCGCCGCGCTGCACCGGTTGGCAATGGACAGTCATCCTGACGTCAATCTGGCTGCCGGTGATCACATTATTTTCAGTGCCAAAACCATTCCCGGCAATGAGGCCGATGTTGAGCGCCTGATCGCGGGGTTTGAGGCACGCAACATCAAAGTGACCCATGCGGATCTGAGTACCCGGGACCTGCATGCATCGGGGCATCCTTATGCGGATGAATTGACGCAGATGTACCAGTGGGTAAAGCCGCGGATTGCGATTCCTGTGCATGGGGAAGCGCGACATATGCGTTGCAATGCCAATATTGCGCAGGCTGCCGGGGTGCCGGTGTGTTTGCAGGGGAAAAATGGTGACGTATTTGATATCGTCAATAACCGTGTGCATGAGGCTGCGGTACCGGTCGGACGCTTGTGGTTTGATGAGCGCTCACGGCGGCTGGTAAAAGTCTGAACTGATTACATTGTGATGGCCGGGCAGGCCACAGGAGTGACATTTTGTTTGCAGTATTGCTGGGTGGTTTTGTAGGCTCTCTTATGGGTGGCCCGCTGGGGTTTGTGCTCGGTGCGCTGGCTGGCTGGTTTCTGTCAGGCTACCTTAAAAAGCAGGCGGTCTCAGGCCTGGCCAGGGTGCAGTCCGGTTTTCTGGACTCCATGTTTGCCGTCATGGGTGCCTTGTGCAAAGCCGATGGCGTTGTCAGTAAAAATGAAGTGCAGGCTGCAGAAACTGTCTTTGCCCAGTTGCGGTTGTCGGGCCAGCAGCGCGAGATGGCCATCGCTGCCTTTAATCGCGGCAAGACCGATGATTTTGATCTGGACGCCGAACTGCTTCGTTTTCGGCAGGTCAGTCGTGGTCACCCGGCCATGATGCGCATGTTCCTGCAGATCCAGATCAGTGCGGTGGCCGCTGATGGCCAGATCCACCCTGCCGAGCACAAAATGTTGCTGCATATCGCGCGCGGCCTGGGCCTGCCGGAATCACAGGTGGAACAACTGGAGGCCATGCTGCGCGGTGGCCAGCGCGGCGGCAGTGCACGCTCAACGGATCAACAACTGGCTGATGCCTATCAGGTACTGGGCGTGCCCGCGAGCGTCAGTGACACCGAACTTAAGCGAACCTATCGCAAGCTGATGAACGAGAATCATCCGGACAAACTGGCCAGCCAGGGCTTGCCGGACAGCATGCGTGAAATCGCTGAACGCAAGACGCGTGATATCGCCAGTGCCTATGATCTGATCCGGGATACCCGTCGTCAACAGGGGACAAACTCCGTATAGCCATCGCTGGCGCAAGCCTATATTCTGAGGATATTGATGCAATGTTCGGAAACCAACCATTCAACCATGATGAGGCTGGCCCAATTATGACTACTGTCCGATCCAAGCTGCCCAGTTTTTTTCTGCTGCTGACATTACTGGCGGGGCTGCACGCACCGCTGACCCGTGCGCAAAACCCGGCCGATGCCGTCGCAAGTATGGATTACTATTTGCCCGCAGGCGTCAGTTATGACCCGGCGATTCCCACACCGGAGCAGGTGTTGGGTACGGTGCCAGGTGAGTGGCATGTGCGTCACGATCAACTGGTCAACTACATGTATGCGGTCGCGGAAGCGTCTGATCGCGTCAGCATTGAACGCTTTGGCAGCTCCTATGAAAACCGGCCTTTACTGGTACTGACCATCACCTCGCCTGAGAACCACAGTCGCCTTGAGGAGATTCGTCAGCAGCACCTGGCGCTAAGTGATCCTGCGCGTGCCGGTGAGCTGACAACTGACGATATGCCGGTGGTTCTGTATCAGGGTTATAGCGTACACGGCAACGAACCCAGTGGCGCCAATGCTGCCTTGTTGTACGTGTATCACCTGGCGGCTGCGCAGGGACCGGAGATAGAAGAAGCATTGGCCAATGCCATCATTCAGGTCGATCCATCGTTCAACCCGGACGGTCTGGACCGGTTTGCGCAATGGGCCAACAGCCGTCGTGCCATGACGCTGTCTACTGATCCCAATAACATGGAACACAATGAACCCTGGCCCGGCGGTCGCACCAACCACTACTGGTTTGACCTGAACCGTGACTGGTTGCCTCTTCGACACCCGGAGAGCCGGGCCCGGTTGCAGAATTTCTATCGCTGGCGCCCGAATGTGCTAACCGATCATCATGAAATGGGATCGGATAACACATTTTTCTTCCAGCCCGGCATTCCCTCGCGCACGCATCCCATGACACCGGAGCGCAATCAGACCTTGACCGAAAATATTGCGCAGTTTCATGCACGGGCGCTGGATTCGGATCAGCGACTGTATTATGCGCGCGAAAGTTTTGATGATTTCTACTACGGCAAAGGCTCTACCTACCCGGACATCAATGGCGCCATAGGCATTCTTTTCGAGCAGGCCAGTTCACGCGGTCATGCCCGTGACACGGCACACGGTGTACTGCGATTCCCGTTCACCATCCAGAATCAGTTCCTGAGTTCACTGTCAACGCTGGAAGGCGCCTTGTCACTGCGTACGGAGTTGCTGGACTATCAGCGCGAGTTCTATCAGCAGGCGCTTGAGATGGCCGATGACGCAGATACCAAGGCTTACGTGTTTGGTGATGCGGACGATAGCGGCAGCGCGTTTCGTATGGCCGAGATTCTGCGTCAGCACCAGATTGCAGTGCATGTGCTGGATGAAGATCTGGAGATTGGTGAGCAGAGCTTTCAGCGCGGGCAGGCTTATGTTGTTCCCGGCAACCAGGGGCAACATCGTCTGATAGAATCGATTTTTGAACGTCGCACCGAGTTTCCCGACACCCTGTTTTATGACGTGTCCACCTGGACCTTCCCGTACGCGTTCAACACGCCGTTTGCAGAGCTCGATAGCCGTCAGTTTGGCACCGGCCTGCTCGGCGCAATGGTTGAGTATGGTGAATTCCCGGCGGGCGAGTTTGTAGGTGGAGACAATGCCTATGCCTACCTGTTTGAATGGGATGAGTTCTATGCCTCACGCGCCATGTACCGTCTACTGGACGCAGGCATACGCGCCAAGGTAGCCACCGAACCGTTTACTGCGCTCACTGCGGACGGGCCGCGGGAATTCGACTACGGCACGATTATGGTGCCGGTTGGCCCACAGGAAGTGTCGGCAGAAGAGATCCGCGCCCTGATGCGGCAGGCCAGCGAGGAAGATGCCATCACGGTTTACGCCATGGGCACCGGTTTGTCATCAGCGGGTATCGATCTGGGCAGTCCGAGCTTCAGTGATCTGCGCCGTCCCAGTATCGCCCTGGTTGCCGGTGAAGGCACGCGCTCGTCCGAGGTCGGCGAGGCCTGGCATACCTTTGACCAGAAGTTCCACATACCCATTACCCTGCTGACGCAATCGCGTATGCGGCAGGCAGATCTTAACCGCTACAACGTCCTGATCATGGCCAGCGGCAGTTATTCAGAGCTGCAGACCGACAGGATCAGGCAGTGGGTCGAGGCCGGTGGTACCTTGATCGTTTATAAAACTGCGCTGAACTGGGCTGCTGAGAACGAACTGGCCAATATTACATTGCTCGACAACACCGAGCTCGAAAGTGAGACCACATTGGCCTACGCGGAGATGACACGTGATCGTGGTGAGCAGCTCATCGGTGGCAGCATATTCAATACCACACTGGATCTGACTCACCCTCTGGGTTATGGCTACAACAATTCCCTGTTGCGAGTGTTCCGCGACAGCACACTGTTCATGGAACGTGCAGAGAATCCTTATGCAACGCCCTTGCAGTACACCAGCGAACCCTTGGCGAGTGGTTACGTGTCGCAGGAAAATATTGACAGGATGGCGGGCACGGCGGCGATAGTGGTCAGTGCGCACGGCTCGGGCCGAGTCATTGCGATGACTGATAACCCCAACTTCCGTGCATTCTGGTTCGGCACCACGCGGCTGTTCATGAACGCGGTATTTTTTGGGCATACGATCAGCAGCGCCGCGTCTAACTAGCAGGCCGATGAAAAACTATCTACGTTGCCATTGCTTCGTTAAAAACTGGCTCATAATGCTCATTTACTCCGTGTAAACTCCGCTTATTCGCCCGTTTTTGCCTCGCACTGGCTGCCTTGATAACGTTTTTCAACAGCCTTATAGTAAATCAGATATTACTTGTTCAATGCCTTCTCAAACGCTGTTTCAGGAACCGGCTTGCCAAAATGGAAACCCTGAAACAGCGGGCAGCCATGGTCTTTCAAAAACTGAAACTGTTTGTGTGTTTCTACACCCTCGGCAATCACTTCTATATCCAGGTTCCCGGCCATGCCGATGATGGTCTGCACAATGACGGCGTTGACTGGCTTATCGTGCATCTTGTGTACAAACGATTGATCAATCTTTAACTGATGCAGTGGCAGTTGAGTCAGGTACGACAGTGATGAGTAGCCAGTGCCAAAATCATCCATGGAAAAACGCACCCCGGCGTCGCCCAGAGCATTCATTTTTTCGACCGCTGAATCGACATTGTCCATGATCAGGCTCTCTGTCAATTCCAGTTTCAGACGGTCAGGACGGATCCTGTTGCTGTTGACGGCGTTGAGCACCTGATCAACAAAGTCGTCCTGATGAAATTGTCTGGCACTGACGTTGACCGCTAACTGCAGGCCCGCAGTTTGTGCGCTGTTTTCCCAGATCTTGAGCTTACGGCAGGCCGCGTTTAGCACCCAGTTGCCGATGGGCACTATCAGTCCTGTCTCCTCGGCCAGTGAAATAAAATCGCCGGGCGAGATCAGGCCTTTCTGTGGTGAGATCCAGCGGATCAATGCCTCCGCACCGATCACATTGACGTCGCTGTCTACCTGGGATTGGTAATACAGGCAGAATTGTTTTTCCTCCAGTGCACGGCGCAGGTCGGTTTCCATTTGCAAGCGTGCTTCCAGGGCTGCCTGCATCGCTGGATCGTAAAAATAGAGGGTGTTCCGGCCGCTGCGTTTGGCCTGGTACATGGCAGTATCGGCGCGCCGGATTAATTCCTCGGCACTGATATCCCGGTCACAGAACAGACTGACACCAACGCTGGCGCTGCCGTGGTAATCCTCCCCCTGCAGTGGGTAGGGCTGGCTCATGGCGCGCAGGATTTTTTCGCCGGCCACTTCTGCCCTGGTAGCAGCCTGATCAACGTGCTCGCTGAGCGCCTCCAGAATGACGACAAATTCGTCACCGCCAAAACGCGCCACAGTGTCGCCCTCGCGAACACAGCCGTCCAGGCGCTGAGCGGCCATCATCAGCAATTTGTCGCCAACATTGTGTCCTCGGGTATCGTTCAGGGTTTTGAAATCGTCCAGGTCAATGAACAGTAGCGCACCATAGCGCTGCAATCGCGAGCTGGCGGCGATACTGTGCTGCAGGCGATCCTGCATCAGGCGGCGATTGGGCAGGCCGGTCAGGGGGTCGTAAAAGGCCAGTTGCTCGATCTTGTCTTCCGCTTCTTTGCGCCGGGCAATGTCCAACTGTAGCTCACGGTTGGCCTCCTCAAGTTGCAACATCTTTTCTTCCAGCTTGCGGATCAGCGTTTCACTGTAGACCTTGAGCAACTCCTGCTGGTCGCCCGCAGGTTGTGCCGGTGTATTCAGGCAATCTTCGACAACGCGTTTTTCAACGGCGTGCAGCTTGCTCATAAAAACGTCGGGCTCTGCCGGTTTCAGGACAAAGGCGTCAGCACCCAGGCTGACAGCCAGTTCCTCATCCTCCGGTTCGGTGTAGGTCGCGGTGTAGACAATGAATGGTATTCCGCTCAATGCCGGGTCATGCTTCCAGTGGCGCAGCAGGGTATACCCGTCCATCACCGGCATCAGCAGATCCGATATCAGTATGTCCGGTGCTCGCTTGCGGGCCTTGACCAGCGCCTCGGCACCGTGCCGGGCGGTGATGGTCTGATACCCGTGGCCGCCTAGCAGGGTTTCCAGGTAGTACAGATTGTCTTCGTTGTCATCAACAAGCAGTATCTGTTTCATGGCATCCTTATGAAACGTCGCCGGTTTTGTGCGCATCGGGCAGAAACTGTTCGATTTCGCTGACAAAAGTATCGGGATTAATGGGTTTTTCGATATAACCGTTGCAGCCGGCAGACAGGGTTTTCTCCCGATCGCCTACCATGGCGTAGGACGTGACGGCGACGATCGGTACCTGGCTCAAGTGATCAAATGCGCGCAGTGCCTGCGCTACGGCGTAGCCGTCCATGGTTGGGAGCTGAATATCCAGCAGAATGATGGCCGGGGCTTCGTTGCGTGCAAGTTCGAGGCCACGCATGCCATCTGCCGCTGAAATGACCTTATATCCGTGCCGTTCCAGCAGAAAGGTGGTCAGGTATCGATTCTGCTCATTGTCTTCAATCAAAAGTATGGTCTTGTTCATGGTTGGTCCGGGCTGCGTATCGGAATGATAGCGGTGAAACAACTGCCGACAGACCACTCACTGGTGGCAGTCATGCGGCCGCCCATCAGGTCGGTCAGTCGTCGGCAAATGGTGAGGCCCAGGCCAGTGCCATCGTGTTGTCGGGTCAGGCCCGAATCAAGCTGCCGGAATGGCTGGAACAGGCTGGAAAGGTCTTCCGGCTTGATTCCTATCCCGGTGTCGTTAACACTCAAGCTTACAGCGGGGCCGTTATCAGCGTTGCCGGACAATCCGGGTGTGGCAGAAACGGAGACGGTCAATGTAACGGAACCTGTGTCAGTAAATTTGATAGCGTTGTTGAGCAGATTGATCAGGATCTGCTCCGTACGTCGCTTGTCACCCAGCATCCGATCGGGTACATCGGGTTCGATAGTGCAGCTCAGGTCGAGTTGTTTTTTGTCGGCCATGGGTTTCAGCGATTCCATGATTTGCGACACAGAATGTCTGATGTCGAAGATTTCAGACCGTACTTCCAGTTGCCCTGCTTCAATTTTGGACAGATCCAGTACATCATTGATCAGCTCCAGCAGATGCCGTGCGCTGCCCTGAACCATGCCCAGTTGCTTGCTCTGCTCAGTGGTCAATGGTCCCGCCAGTTCCTGCAGCACAATACCGGTGAAACCGATTATGGAGTTCAGGGGTGTGCGCAGTTCGTGCGACATCGTGGCCAGGAAGGCGGATTTGATACGATCGGCGGCCTCTGCCCGGATCACCGCTGCCTGCAGCTCCGAGGTACGCTCCGATATCATCTGTTCCAGATTCTCGTTCATCTCGCGTAGGGCATCTTCGGCCTTTCTGCGATCCGAAACGTCGATGCCGACGCCAACCAGGCATGTCCTGCCTTCGTAAATCACACTGCGGCCAGTAAAGAAGTGTGGCGTCCTGGTGCCATCTTTGGACACAAAAGGCGCCTCGACAGATGCTTCGCCATCGCTGAAAACGCGGGCGATACTGTCCTCCAGCAAGGGTTGATGCGTATCGTCGAAAAACTGCAGAGGGTGCATGCCGGCAACTTCTTCGTGGCTGTAACCGGACACAATTTCAAAGTTTTTGTTCCAGCGCAGAAATCGCCCCTGATCGTCATAAAAATAGACAATGCCGGGCATGCTGTCGATCATGGCCTGCGAGAACAGACTCTCTTCGTGCGCCGCGGATTCGGCTACGCGCCGTTCGTCAGCCAGGGTAAAGCTGTCCAGTGCAAATGAGACATCCAGTGCAGCTTCTTCCAGCAGGTTTATCTCACGCTCGCGAAAGAAGTCCGGCTCGCTGGCGTAAACACTGAGCACGCCGCAGACCTTGCCGTTGACCCGCAGCGGCAGTGCAGCGAAGGCCTGCAGGTCGTGTTTGATGGCTTCGTGCCGCCAGCGCTGCGACAGCGGGTCAAAAAGCACGTCATTGCAAACGTAGGGCAGCCCGTCCGTAATGACAGTATCCCAGGGGCCATGGCCGTGCAGGTCTCCCTCAGTTTGCTGGATAATATGATCGATGTAGTCGGTTCCGTTGCCGTACCACGCCAGCGGTTCCAGTGTTGGCTGCTCGGGCTGGTGCCAGCCTATCCAGGCCATACGGAAGCCGCCGTGATTAACCAGCGACTGGCTTACCTTTTTGAATAACTCGTCACGGTTGGCAGCCATCACGATGGACTGATTGATCTGACTGAGTGCGCTGTACAGTCGGTTGCCGCGCTCAATCTCACGCTTGTGGGCTTTAAGGGTGGCGTAACCGGCTTCAATGGCACCAAATGCGCGTCGCATCATGAGCAGCAGCAGCAGGGATGTGAAGGCAACAAACGCAAGGCCCTTGTAAGAGCTCCAGCGTACCAGCAGGGCCGGGTCGGACACAAAAAAGGCCATGACCTGATCGGAGAACACGATCCACAGTGTGGCAATGATTGCGTACACGCCAGCAATACGCCAGGCCCGCGATTGCAGTCGGGAACGACGGAATCTGCGTTTCGTTTGACCCTGAATCATTGAATCCGGCGACTTTGGCATTTGAACGTGTTTTGTCCTGAGTCTGCACCTTGCCTAATCGTCCCATAATTATGTGCCACACAACAGTACCTGAATGGCTATCTCAATGACCTGAGAGATTAAAATGTGATCTGCGTCCGGTTTGGTGGCGGCGCAGAACTTGGGGTATGCTGGAGTATCTGTTTTGCTTTGCAGCGCCGGTGGCGCGTCGGTCATATAAGTGTCAAAACCATCAACATCCGGGGTCACCCTGCCAGCATGGCCTGACCACGACGAGTGGACGATATTCTGTGCCGCGGTGGACAATTATGGTGATATCGGTGTGTGCTGGCGACTGGCCAGGCAGCTGGTTCACGAGCATGGTCTGTCGGTAAACCTGTTTGTTGATGATTGGGAAAAGACGCTGAGCTTCCTGGGCCGGCTGGATGCCGGTTTGTTGTCACAAACCCAGGAGCAGGGTGTCCGGTTATGTCATTGGCATGATGCCGTAGACTGGCAGGCGGAATTGTCGGGCTCGTCACTTGTTATCGAAGCCTTTGGCTGTGCGCTGCCCGATACCGCGATCACCGGCATGGCAACCAAAACCGGCACAGGAAACGCCGGGCCATGCTGGCTGAACCTGGAGTACCTCAGCGCTGAACCCTGGGTGGAGAGCTATCACCGACAGTCATCGCTTACCTCCACAGCCCTGAGCAAAACCTTCTTCTTTCCCGGCTTTACGGCCGCGACGGGTGGGTTGTTGCGAGAGTGCAATCTGCTGGCACAACATCAACACTGGCAGACGGATCAGCGGCAGACCCGGGCCGAATTGCTGCAGGCGCTGGGCATTAACGCACAAGATCTGGCCGAAGGGTGGCACAGTGCGAATTTGCTGGTGTCGCTGTTTGCCTATACCCGGCCTGCCGGAAGCCGTGCCCTGAGCAGCTGGTTCGCAGCCATGGCGGAAGGCGGCGAACCGGCCTTGTGCCTGGTGCCAGCGGGAGATCTGTTGGCTGATGTCGCAGGTGCCCTAGGGCGAACGCTGATTCCATCCGTCGGAGATGTGATGACCATGGGGTCGCTGAGTGTTGTTGTCATCCCGTTTTTGCCAATGGATGATTACGATCGTCTGCTCAGCGTGTGTGATCTTAATCTGGTGCGCGGCGAGGATTCTTTTGTTCGTGCCCAGTGGGCAGCCAAACCTCTGGTCTGGCATATCTACCCGCAGCAGGACGATGCCCACAGGGTGAAACTGGACGCTTTTCTGGCCCGTTATGGTGATACCAACGGGGGCGCAGATAGCCGTGAAGTGCTGCTTGAATTCAACCGGTTCTGGAATCTTGATGCAGACTGCGGAAAATTGTGGCATGATCTGCGCCCGCAACTCCCGGACCTGATCCACGGGGCCCGGAACTGGCAGCAAAAACTGGCTGAATTGCCTGATCTGGCAAGCAGTCTGATGCAGTTCTACCGTAACCGGCCATAGCCGTTACCCTATTATATTGAGTACTCATTCATGAAAATCGCACAAGAAATCCGTGCCGGTCAGGTCATCATGGTCGGCGGGTCGCCCTGGAAAGTGCAGAAGACCGAGTTTAACAAATCCGGCCGTAACTCCGCCGTCTGTAAAATGAAGCTGAAGAACCTGCTGAACGGCGTGGCGACTGAGACGGTTTTCAAGGCCGATGACAAACTCGAGAACGTGGTGCTGGAGCAAAAGGAAGTGACTTACTCCTACTTTGCCGACCCCATGTATGTGTTTGTTGACACGGACTATGAACAGATCGAAATCGAAAAGGACGACCTGGACAACGTCATCGATTATATCGAAGATGGCATGGAAGATATCTGCCAGGCCGTGTTCTACAACGGCAAAGTGATCTCCATTGATCTGCCTAACTCGATCGTCCGGGAAATCGCCTATACTGAACCGTCGGCGCGTGGCGATACCTCCGGCAAAGTGATGAAAACTGCCCGCCTGAACAGCGGTTATGAACTGTCGGTATCATCGTTCTGTGAAATTGGCGACTCCGTGGAAATCGACACACGCACCGGCGAGTACAAGTCACGCGTCAAGCGTTGAGTGCTGTTTCAAGGGCACTGCGGTAGTAGTGCGATAGTTCCGCGATAATCTGACCGGTGCGGATCGACGGCGCTCACGTCGAAAGAGTCTGCACCGGTTGACTTCGCAGCGCCAGCTGCCTTTAATAGCCCCTCGATAAAGTCCGGAGGAGGCTGTTTTGTCTGATTCGTCACGACAGCAAGACGACATCCCGCAAACTCAGGAAGATAGTGCAGGCCGACGCTCTGCCACGCAGGTAAATCCGGTGGTGATGGTCGGCTCTGCCGTCGGTATTCTGCTGTTTGCATTGTGGGCGCTGCTGTTCGCCGAGCAGGCCACCGGTGTAATCAACGCCGTGTTAGAGCAGGTCTCACGCAGCTTTGGCTGGTTCTATTTCCTCGCGGTGCTGGTCTATCTGCTGTTTGTCATCGCCATTGCTGTATCACGCTTCGGCGATATCAGGCTGGGACCGGACGGCTCCAGGCCTGAATTTTCCTTGCTGAGCTGGGCCAGCATGCTGTTTGCGGCCGACATTGGTATCGATCTGTTGTTCTTCAGTGTGTCCGAGCCCCTGTTTCACTTTCTGATGCCGCTGGAGCAGACGCCCGGCAGTGTCGAAGCGGCGCGCCATGCCATGGAGCTGACCTTTCTGCACTGGGGGCTGTCAGGTTGGGGGGTTTATACCCTGGTCGGCATGTCGCTGGCATTCTTCTGCTACCGGCTTGGTCTGCCGCTGACCATCCGTTCTGCCCTGTACCCGATTTTTGGTAGACACATCAATGGTATGGTGGGGCATACGGTGGATATCGCCGCTGTACTGGGCACGGTGTTTGGCATCGCTACCAGCCTGGGTATTGGTATCATTCAGCTCAACTTCGGTCTGAATTACATGTTTGACCTGCCCGAAGGGCTGGTTGTGCAGGCGTCGCTGGCGGTGCTGATTGTGGTGTTTGCCGCGATCTCTGCCGTCACCGGTGTTGACCGTGGTATACGCCGCCTGTCCGAGTTCAATATGGCACTGGCTTTGTTGCTGGTGTTGTTTGTGCTGTTCAGTGGCAAAACCATTTTCCTGCTCAACGTGATGGTCACCAACGTTGGCGATTACCTGGGCGATTTTTTCCAGCTCTCCACCGATACCTACGCCTTTGATCGTCCGGTCGACTGGCTGAATGCCTGGACGGTGTTTTTCTGGGCCTGGTGGATTGCCTGGGGGCCGTTTGTGGGGCTGTTTCTGGCGCGTATCTCCCGTGACCGCACTATTCGTGAGTTCGTCGCCGGTACCTTGATACTGCCGCTGTGTTTCATGATGGTATGGATGTCGGTCATCGGCAACAGCGCCATTGATCTGGCCATGACCGGGGCAGCTGGCAGTGAGTTTGCCGAGCAGGCCATCGACCACCCGGGCTCCTCCATCTATCTGTTTCTGGAAACCCTGCCCTGGGCGGACATCACCACCATCGTTGTCAGTATACTGGCCATTGTGTTTTTTGTGACCTCGGGAGATTCGGGTTCCCTGGTGCTGTCCAATCTCACTGTCAGGCATCCGGTCATTGATGGTCGCGGCCTGGCAGGTAAAGTGCGACAGCCGGACCCGGCGTCCTGGCTGCGTATTTTCTGGGCGATTGTCATTGGTGTGCTGACCCTGTCATTGCTGCTGGCCGATGGGCTGACGACCTTGCAGGGCGCGGTGGTGATCATGGGGCTGCCTTTTGCCATTGTCCTGTTCCTGATGATGTTTTCTTTGTACAAGGCTTTAAAGCAGGAAATAGAAACATGAGCGAATCAGAGTTCGACCGCAGTGCCGATTTTGTTATCGTTGGCGCCGGTTCGGCTGGTTGTGTGCTGGCCGACAGGCTCAGTGCCGACGGGCAGCACGAGGTGTTGGTGCTGGAGTTTGGCGGCATGGACAACTCCATCTTTATCCAGATGCCGACGGCGCTGTCGATTCCGATGAGCAGCGAAAAGTACGACTGGGGCCTGCATACACAGGCCGAGCCCGGGCTGGGTGGCCGCTGCGTGCATCAGGCGCGCGGCAAAGTCATCGGAGGTTCCTCCTCGATCAATGGCATGGTCTATGTGCGCGGAAGTGCCGGTGATTTTGAGCAATGGTCAGCAATGGGCGCCGAGGGCTGGAGCTACGCTGATGTGTTGCCGTATTTTCAGCGTGCCGAAGACTGTCTGTATGGCGCCGATGACTATCGTGGTATTGACGGGCCAGTTGGCATTTGTAATGGCAACAACATGCGTAACCCCCTGTACCGGGTTTTTATCGAGGCCGGGCGCGAAGCGGGTTATGGTGTCACTGACGACTACAACGGTTTTCGTCAGGAAGGCTTTGGTCGCATGGACATGACGGTGCGCAATGGCGTGCGATGTTCCACCGCCAATGCTTACCTAAAGCCGGCGCTGAAGAATCGCGTCAACCTGACCTTGCAGACTCATGCGCTGACCACGCGAATTCTGCTGGAAGGCAAGCGGGCAGTGGGCGTGGAATACCGCTATCAGGATCGCGTGATTAAAGTGAGGGCGCGGCGCGAGGTCATTCTGTGTGCCAGTGCCTTCAATTCACCGAAACTGTTGATGCTCTCGGGCATCGGGCCCAAGGCACATCTGCAGGACATGGGCATTGATGTTGTGCATGATCTGCCCGGCGTGGGTCAGAATCTGCAGGATCATCTTGAGGTGTGGGTACAACATGCCAGTCGCAAGGCAGGCACACTTAATGGCTGGTTGAACCCGCTGGGCAAGCTGCTTATCGGCGCGCGCTGGCTGCTGTTCAAAAGCGGTCTGGGCGCAACCAACCATTTCGAATCCAATGCCTACATCCGCAGCCGGGCTGGTTTGCAGTATCCGGATCTGCAATACCATTTCCTGGCGGGCGCCATCGCCTACGATGGCTCAAGCGCGTTAGAAGGACATGGGTTCCAGGTCCACCTGGGTGCCAACAAACCCCTGAGTCGCGGGCGCGTACAATTATCGTCCAGCGACCCGCTGGCACCACCGGATATTGTGTTTAATTATCTGCATGAAGAGGCGGACAGACAGGCTTACCGTGATGGTCTGCGACTGACCCGGGAGATATTTGCGCAACCAGCGTTCGCTGATTACCTGGGTGAAGAAGTGTCACCCGGCGCTGCGGTGCAGACAGATGCAGAGATTGATGCCTGGGTGGCCGAAACTGCCGCGACTGCCTATCATCCGTGCGGCAGCTGCCGTATGGGCAAAGATGCGCTGGCCGTGGTCGACAATGAGTGCCGTGTGCATGGGGTAGCGAATCTGCGGGTGGTAGATTCATCAGTGATGCCAGTGCTGACCAATGGCAATATCAATGCACCTACCATCATGATTGGTGAGAAAGCCGCCGATCATATCCTGGGCAAACCCGTGTTGCCGCCGAGTAAGGCGTCGACCTGGCAGGCGCCGTACTGGCAACACCAACAGCGGGAATCAACAGCCAGCTAATCAGCCCCCTGATGCCCGGTTTGGGCAGGTATTCATTTTTCGAATCACCGTCATAATTTATTTCAATTAAAACTTAATCTATATTCGTTTTAGTATATGGAGGGTAAACTGTTCACATACAAAAAGGAAAATTAGAATGCGTAAAAAATCACTCTCTCTCGCGATAGTCATGGCCGTCGCTGTATCGTCAGCGGCCCTGACCACATCCGCATCAGCCCAGGATGGCCCGCCCACCAATGAATACTGGTGGCCGGATCAATTGAGCCTGGAGCCCTTGCGCTACAACGATGCTCAAGCCAATCCACTGGGAGCGGATTTTGACTACGCTGAAGCGTTTGCCAGCGTCGATCTTGAAGCGCTGAAAGCCGACCTGGAAGAACTGATGACCACATCCCAGGACTGGTGGCCAGCGGACTACGGTCATTATGGCCCATTCTTTATCCGTATGGCCTGGCATAGCGCCGGCACCTATCGTATTACCGACGGTCGTGGCGGTGCCGACGGCGGCATGCAACGCTTTGCACCATTAAACAGCTGGCCTGACAACGCCAACCTGGACAAGGCACAGCGTCTGTTGTGGCCACTGAAAGAAAAATATGGCGCCAGCGTTTCGTGGGCGGATCTGATGGTGCTGGCAGGTACTGTTGCCATGGAATCCATGGGCTTTGAAACTTACGGTTTTGCCGGCGGTCGTGTTGACGCCTGGCAGCCCGAAGCCGTCAACTGGGGACCGGAAGGCGAGTGGCTGGCGGATAATCGCCGCACAGAAGATGGCGATCTGGCAGGCCCGGTGGGCGCAAGCCAGATGGGTCTGATCTACGTCAACCCGGAAGGCCCGGGCGGCAACCCTGATCCATTGGCGGCGGCTGAGGAGATTCGTCGCACATTTGGTCGCATGGCGATGAACGATGAAGAAACAGTTGCGCTGATCGCCGGTGGTCACACCTTTGGCAAGGCGCACGGCGCCGCCCGTCCCGAGGGCAATGTCGGTCGTGAGCCGGCAGCCGCCGGCATCGAAGAACAGGGTCTGGGCTGGCAAAACAGCTATGGCAGCGGCAGTGGTGCTGACACCATCACCAGTGGTCTTGAGGGTGCCTGGACGGTCAACCCGGCGGCCTGGACGCACAATTATCTGGAAAACCTGTACGGCTACGAATGGGTACAGACCCGAAGCCCTGCCGGTGCCATACAGTGGATCCCGGCGGACGGCGAAGCGTCCAACCTGGTGCCAGATGCTCATGACCCGTCCAAGCGACATGCACCTATCATGTTCACCACTGACCTGGCACTGAAAGAAGACCCGGCCTATCGCGAGATCACCATGCGCTGGCTGGAGAACCCGGAAGAGTTTGAAGTCGCATTTGCCAAGGCCTGGTTCAAGTTGACTCACCGTGACATGGGACCAGCGTCACGCTATCTAGGCAACCTGGCGCCCCAGGAAGAAATGATCTGGCAGGATCCGGTTCCCGCGGTAGACCATACGTTGGTTAATGATGCCGATGTGGCCGCGCTGAAAGCGGACATTCTTGCGACCGGCCTGACAACCGGCGAGTTGATCAGAACAGCCTGGGCTTCGGCTGCGACCTACCGCGGCACTGACATGCGTGGTGGTGCCAACGGTGCCCGACTCCGCCTGGCACCGCAAAACCAGTGGGCGGTTAACCAGCCCGATGAACTGGCGCGGGTACTGGATGCGCTGGAAGGCGTACAAAGTGATTTCAACAGTGCCCAGTCAGGTGACAAGCGGGTATCACTGGCCGATCTGATTGTGCTGGGTGGTGCAGCTGCCATCGAGCAGGCTGCAGAGCGCGCCGGGCATGATGTGGAGGTGCCTTTTGTTGCCGGTCGTACCGATGCGACAGCAGAGCAGACCGACGCAGAGTCATTTGCGCCGCTGGAGCCAACCGCTGATGGCTTCCGGAACTACATCGAAGCCGGTCACCCACGTTCACCCACTGAGGCCTTGATCGAGCGCGCCGCATTGCTGGATCTTACCGTGCCGGAAATGACGGTGCTGGTCGGTGGCATGCGTGTGCTGGATGCCAATGTTGGCGGCGTTGATCACGGTGTGTTTACCGAGCGACCTGGCACGCTGAGCAATGACTACTTTGTGAACCTGGTAGACATGTCCACAGTATGGTCACAGTCCGATGCGGCCGAGGGTATCTACGAAGGTCGCGATCGCGACACCGGTGATCTGATGTGGACGGCGACGCCGGTAGATCTGATCTTTGGTTCCAACTCCGAGCTGCGCGCAGTGGCTGAAGTGTATGCGGTCAACGGCAGTGAGCAGAAGTTCGTACAGGACTTCATTAACGCCTGGACCAAAGTGATGACGCTGGATCGTTTTGATATCTGAGTTGTCAGATTGGATCTGGACTAAAAAAACGGCGACGCTAACAACGTCGCCGTTTTTTTTATGCCTTGCACACAGTCAGAGCGACAGGTCAGTGACTGACCTGGATCGCCTCTGCGCTCTCGACTGCGAACTTGAAGTCTCCCTGGTGCGTTAGCCTGACATTAAACGTTTCAAGTCCGACTCTTATCTGCGGCAATATCAATACATTGTTGATACCATCAAAAAACGCAGGGATGGCATCAGGGTCATCCGACATATTTTCATCGGCTGTGGCCAGGAAAAAATTCAGATCGCCGGTATGTTTCAGCGTGACAGAATAATTCTGACTGTCGACATAAACCTTCGGTATGGTGACCAGATCAGTCGCGCCGTCAAAGGTATTTTTAAGTGAACGGATATCCCCCAGCGAATTAACAACCGTGACACCTTCCGCGTGATCATTGATGAAACTGAACAGCGCGGCAATGCTGGCATAAACCCCGGGTGACCCCGGCGTACCACAATTGGCGGTTTCACTGCCGCCGAAACTGGTGATACCGACCTGCATGGCACCCTGCAGAAGGTTAACAAATAACGGGCCGCCACTGTCTCCCTGGCAGGTGTCCGACGTATCAGTATCGGTGTAACTGCCGGCGCAGAACATGTTTGAGGTGATCAGTCCCTCGTGTGCCGCGTCGCATACGTCGGTTGTTGTGCTGAGTAACTGGGTCTGCAGCAGGGTGTCTGATGTGGCTGTGCCATCGCCGACAGTTGCACCCCAGCCAGCGCCAAGGGTCGGCAGGTGCGCGGGCATGGCGCCGGTGTAGAGCCTGACCGGGGTCAGACTTACCGCTGACTCCAGCTCAACCAGTGCAATGTCAAAGTCATGAGTGTTGTCGCTGGTGTCAGGGTCGGGTTGGTAGCTGGGGTGAATCAGCACCCGGCTGGCGCTGCGTTCTATGGCGCCAGTCCCGACATCAGCAATATTGTCCGTATTCAGGGTAATTGTGGTCAGTGAGGCCGGATCGTCGGCGATCGCATCGCCGGCCTCGTTGAGAAAACAGTGCGCTGCGGTCAGCACCCAGTTGGGCGCGATCAGGCTGCCGCCGCAGCCACCGCCGTTGTCACTGTCTTTTCCGCCAAGTATAAAAATGCTGGCCATCCACGGGTAAGTTGAAGTTGATGCGGGTTTGCCGTTGATGATTCTTGACTGTTGCTGAGCCTGGCTGCCGAGCGAGACGAGTGCGGCACAAACCAGAATCGCCGCCGCCGGATAACTAATTTTCATTTTCAGAGTCTCCCTGCCATAGGCAGATGTGAGGAGCTGTCGGGGGGTGGATGCGTCGCAAGGGCGCCTGTGCGACAAAGCATCAATTCGTATGATCTGATAAGGTTAAACGATGGGTCAAGTAAAATGTGCCCATCGGTTCAAGTCAGATTGAACTTACTGCCCTGTCCCGGCAGCAGCGTCAGCCATTTTCTCCCGATATTTGTCAATAATACGCAAATTGCGCATATTGGACTTCCAGAAGAAATCGAAAACATCGCCGACCAGTGGAATAGAGCCAAGTGTGGTGTCGATCAGAATGTTGCCACCCATGCGAAGCAAAGCACTTTTGGGTAAACCTTCCCGGTGTGCTTCTCTGAGCAGCCACAAAGACACCAGGCCAGTCGCGGTGTCCCCGACCCCCGGGATCAGGCCGATTATCCCGTCGAGGCCGATACGAAACCCGCCGGGCAAACGCACAGATGTGTCCATCAGGCGGCTGAAAGATTCGGCGTTCGAGCTGTGTCTTGCTGGCATGGCATGACCCTCAGGCAGGCAAGGCAGAAACAGGTTCGCGCGGCAGTCGTACTGTGAAATCGGTTCCGGCCGCACGTGAGGATGTCACTTGCACCGAGCCGTCGTGAGCGGTCGCAATTTCGCGCACGATATACAAGCCCAGGCCGATATTGCCGGGTCGATGCACCAGGCCACGATACAGCCAGCGGGACATCGGATGAAACAGCGTAAGGACTCTGTCTGGCGGGATGGGTTCGCCGTCATTGTGCACATTGATCACCACCTCGGATGCCTCGCCAGTGATGGTCAGGTCGACAGGCATGTCAACGGCGCCATACTGGATTGCATTGCCCAGCAGGTTGGATATCACCTGCCGCAGACGTCGCGCATCCCAGGTCCCGTCAAGGTCGCCGTGTGACGCGCAGCGGATTGTGCGCTCGGGATGTGCCGCCTGAATTTCCGTGACGCCGTTCTGACACAGATCCGAGAGATTCATTTTTGCTGTCACTATCGGGATGCCATGACCCATGCGGGTGACGGCAAAATCCAGAAGGTCCAGAATCAGACCATCCATCTGGTTGGCGGTGTCGATCATTTTGTCGGCGGTCTTTGCCAGGTTGGTGTTGAGATAGTCTGTCTGTGACAACACTTGTGCCCCTAGTTTCAGTGCCGCCAGTGGGTTGCGCAGGTCGTGCCCCAGTATGGCGAGAAATATTTCCCGGGTCTCGTCAACCCGCTCCGTGTAGGATTCTACCGCCGTTGCCGCCGACTGATCGATGGCTTCATTGAATCGGGTCAGATCGTCCAGGTCGTGCGATAACGTGTCCGGTAAACTTTCTCGCCATAACCGAATCACGCTAGCCCGCAGCGCACGGTACTCAGACAGCAGCTCTATTGTGTCGAACCCTGTATTCGCCCGACCGATCGCATGCTCCACGGACGCGGAGTCCAGGAGTTGACTTTCCGGATCGTCGTCATCATGACCTTTGGATTTCTCTGAGCGCTCATCGCTGGTTTGAGTCGTTTTCATATCCAGCGCCGCCGCCTGCAGAATCTCCGCAGCATGATCGCGAAGGATGGTAATGTCTTTTTCCGGCGTGATGGTGCGGGCGAAGCTCACCCAGTCAGCAAGGATGGGTTCTATATTCGCGAGGATAAAGTCTGCGAGTCGCATGTGTTTTCCGTTTTCTCCAATGTATACCAGGGGGGCAATCAATCAGGTCAGGAGCCTAACACGACCGTGTGGTAATAGCCCGAATCGCCGCAAGTTATGAGGGCTAGCGCACATACAGTGCCTCTCGTCTAATTCATGCTTATGAATATACAGGCGCCGTAAAAATCAGATTGTAACGGTGCGCAATTGACATGTGGCTTCAAAACGCACACCGGGGCCAAACTCAAAACGAGTAGATCTGACTTCATGATAATTCTGGGCCTGAACTACGTTTATCACGACACATCAGCCTGTATCGTAAGTGATGGTAATTTGTTGGTGGCGTTGGAGGAAGAGCGATTTACCAGATCGAAACACACATCCGACTTTCCCAGAAACGCGATTGACCGTTGTTTCGAGGTTGCAGATGTGCAGGCAGCCGACGTTGATCACATCGCAGTCTCGTTTGATCCTCGCTTGCATGCTGGTAAAAGACTTGTCTATGCCGCGAAGCTTGGCTTGCAGGGCATCGAGTTACTCAAGTGCGAGTTTCTTCGTCCGCACCGACAGCAAAAGATCTTCTGGCGCTGGTATGCTGAAAACTGGCCTGATGCGGACCGCAAGCCGACAGTTCATTTTATCGACCACCACCGCTCGCATATTGCAGGGAGTTTTTTTGTCTCGCCCTATGAGAAGGCAGCGTTGCTTTCCATCGATGGTTCAGGCGAGTGGTCGACCCACTGGATGGGCGAGTATGATGGCACCCGGTTTGTAAAATTCAGCGAAAGCTTCTTTCCGCATTCACTGGGGGCGTTTTATGAGGCGGCAACCGAATTCTGTGGTTTTCGTACCAATTACGACGAAGGCAAAACCATGGGGCTGGCGCCTTTTGGTGATCCGGAGCCATTTTTTGATACCGTGAACAAAATGGTCGACATTCTGCCAAACGGTGAGATCCGAATGGATCTCAGCTGGTTTGAGTATCAGACTTTTGTACCCCGCAGAACAAGCCGTAAATTTGTTGAAGTATTGGGCGAGCCGAGACAGATGCTGCCAACGGCCCCGTTCGAAAAGTATCATGAGAATGTAGCAGCGTCCTTCCAGAAAGTGCTGGAGGAAAAAGTGTTGGAGATGTGTCGATTGCTCGAGCGTAAATCCACCGCCGAATACCTTGTGATTGCGGGTGGCGTTTCCCTGAACAGCGTCATGAACGGTCGCATTTTGCGTGAGACACGTTTCAAGGATGTCTATGTGATGCCGGCTGCCGGAGACAATGGTACCTCCATCGGCGCGGCATACGTTGTCTGGAACGAAGTGCTGGGAAAGCGTACGCGATACAGTCTGGATAACCCCTTTCTGGGTACCGGGTATGGCGATGAACAGATTGAGGCCTTGCTGAAAGTATTCAAACTCGACTACGTAAAATCAGGCGACGTGTGCGCCGACGCCGCAAAAATCCTGTATTCCGGACAGATCATCGGCTGGTTTCAGGGGCGTATGGAAATTGGACCGCGTGCGCTGGGCAGTCGGAGTATTCTCGCCGATCCGACCTCGGCTCACATGAAGCAAAAGATCAACGCCGAGGTCAAGTATCGGGAACCTTACCGGCCGTTTGCACCGTCGTCGACGGCCGAAGCTTTCAGGGACTATTTCGAAGTGCCGGTTGAAGATCCCTTCATGCTGAAGGTTGGCAATGTCCGCCCGGAATGGCGCGAGCGACTTGCGGCAATAACGCATGTTGATGGCAGCGCCCGGCTTCAGACTGTCAACCGCGAGACTAACCCGTTGTATCATCAACTGTTGACCGAATTTGGCACCTTATCAGGCGTCGAGGTACTGTTGAACACCAGTTTTAACGTAATGGGGGAACCGGTTGTTGAGTCCCCGGAGCAGGCCATCCGTTGCTTTTACTCGACCGGTCTGGATGCCCTGGTCATCGGGAGTTTCATCGTGCGCAAGGATTCTGCTGCTGCCCGCCAACCCTGAATCAGCATTCGGCCAATTCCTATACTGGTCGCAAAACATGACCTGTTTGACGTTTTCCTGGTGCCACGCGGGCACTCAGCTATGTAAAGTGGAACCCGAATGCTGACCATAAATAAACTTCAGGGGAATATACTATGGACTGGATAGTTGGAGCACGTCGGTTGGGCCTCAGCGTGACGGCCCTGTTCATGTTGTGTGCGGGACAGCTCGTGTTGGCTGCAGAGGTGCTGGGTGTTGCCTGTCAAACGCCGCCGCCCATGCATTGCGCAGACGGTGATTGCGCCGCCAAGACTGCCATGCCGGGCAATGTCACGGAGCCGGAAAGCGGCCGACAGTACTTTCTGGACTATCCCTGTGATCTGCAGCCAGGCGAAGACCTTGTGTTTGTTCTCAATATCCATGGAGCGGGCTCTATTGGCAACTGGCAGCGACACTATTTTCCGGCCATGGACCACAAGGAGGAGTATCGGCTCGTCGTTGCAACCCCAACAGCAGAGGGTTCTGCCTCCATGGGTTCCGGCGATGGTGTACGCGTGTGGGCACCACAAACCGATGATGCCTATTTACAGGCCATTACCCGTCAGGTGATTGATGCCTTTGGCCAGGACAATATCCGTGCGTTCTGGCTGGCCGGCCACAGTCAGGGCGGCATGACATCGCGCCGCCTGGTGTGCACCGGGTTTTTTGCCGACAAAGTCGACGGCATGTTGAGTCTGTCCGGTGGTCGCATCGGGCAGGCGCCCTTTGTTGATAACTTTGGGCCACCCCTGGCCGATGGTTCACCGCCGCCGTCACGACCGCGTGGCAATGCCGAAGAAACCCTGCCCGGTTGTGACTTTTCGCATATTTTTGCCATTGGCGAATATGAAATTGAGTCCTTGCCTGACACCTCGCCGTGGGCTGAGCGTTATCAGTGCGAAGCGCGTACCCACAGTCAGGTTGTTGATACCCGTCCGGGCTGGGTGTATGACAGTGCGCGCGCCGGTTATCCGGTCTGGGGTCGCGAAGTGGCACCCGGCACCGCCGATGTCTACGAGTATCCTGCGTGTGCCAATAACCGCGTGGTGGCAGACGTGGTGAGACTGGACAAAGGCCATACCGAGGGGCTGGAGCCGGAAGTCACCCGGCGCATTCTGCAACTCATGGTGTCTGCCGGTGGTGGCAAGCTGCAGACCAGCGCCCAATAAAATCATGGCTGATCAAGGGAACTGCTCACGCGACAAGGTGAGCAGTTCATTGACCATGTCGTTGGGAAACTGTCGGGCGATGGTCACCGCATAGAAATTTTCGAAGACGTTTTCCAGCGTCAGATAGTGCACCAGTTTGCCGGTGTCCAGCTCATCTTTGACCACCACCAGCGGCAGCACGGAAATGGCCCCGGTATCGCGGGCCAGCAGTCGCAACATGGCCATATCATTGGCCTCGGCTATCACGTCCGGGCTGAACCGGTGTTGCGCACAGATGCCTTCGAACGCCGAGCGTATCGGGCTGTCATGCACGGGCAATACCCAGCGCTGTTTTTTGTAACCTGCATTCAGGCGCTCGCCCAGCTTCAGGCCCGGCGGACCAACGATGGCGATGGGCTGACGTGCCAGCAGCTGGCATTGCCATAACTGTTTATCGTCGCCGATCACGGCGATATTGGTCAGTGCCAGATCCAACTGATGATTACCCAGCGCCGCCAGCAGATTGCCCTGCTCGCGGGCCTCCAGACTGTACTTGACGTGTGGCCGACCGACCAGAGGCTGAATCAGGTTCTCGATAAAATTACGCGACATGGTCGCCAGCATCCCGATACGCAGTACTGCGCCTGATTGCCGTTCCCCCTTGCGAAGGAAGGACTGCAGTTCGTCGCCTTTCCGGAAGATCTCCTCAGCGTAAACATAAGCCTTGTGGCCCGACTCGGTCAGCACCAGTTTGCGTCCTTCGCGCGTGAACAGCTCCAGGTCCAGGCTCTGCTCAAGCTGTTTGATCTGCGACGACAGTGCAGACTGCGACACGTGCAGCTGCTGTGCACACTGCGTGAGGTTGCCCTGTTTGGCGACCCGCCAGAAATAATACAGATGGTGGTAATTGAGTCTGCTCATGGCTGTGCTGCCGGTAGTTAATATAGATAGTTCTATAATACAGAATGTTTTGTAAATATATATATGTTTTACAGAATCTAACTCATGCCTGAGAATCGCCGCACTTCAACTGAGGGGCAGGGTAAATGATAGCGAATGGCATAGTACTGCTGGCGGCGGGCATTCTACTGGCACCGTTTATTGGTTTGATCATGTGTGCATTTTCGTGGCGCTGGCGGGTGGCCCAGGCTGTCATGGCGCTCACCTTCGTGGCAGCCCTGGCAGCGAGTATTACCACGGTGATCACAGGCGCATCGGCATCCGTGCTGGGCTGGTTCCGGATCGACGCACTGGTGAGCATCGTGTTGTTGCTGATCAGCTTCATCGCCTGGATTGTGCTGCG